>DAOVJP010000126.1 GCA_030673205.1 Thermoplasmata archaeon | reverse complement strand
CCCACCTCCACCGAGAACGTGCTTCAACTCCTTACCCGAGAGAACCTCGCACCATCCAAAACAAGAAAATATAAGAACAGGCTCAGAGTAGAGGTCACATTGGGCACAGAACGACAAAAAGCAACGATATACCTGGTGCCACGAACACTTGGCAAATGAGATGTGCCTAGATGGTCACAACACGGAATCTCTGGTTTCCGCTAAGGCCCAACTCATACGCTTCCACACGCAATAGGCACCATATCTGCAATGCTGAGATGGCCCCAACAGAGGAACACCACGCGTTCCTCTTTGCCGTAGCTCCCTGCTGCGGAGCCCGGTAAACGCTGGAAACCTGTGGTTTCCGCTAATCTCGGTCTGTCCCACCCCGCTATACAAACATGCCGAGATGGCCATAACATGGAAACCTTTAGTTTCCACTAAGGCCCATCTCATACGCTAACACACGCAATAGGCACCATATCCTCAATGCCGAGATGGCCCAGCCCGGTAAGGCGGTGGCCTCGAAAGCCACTGGTGGTTTACACCTCGGGAGTTCGAATCTCCCTCTCGGCGCATATTACCCCATAGAACCGATTACCTGCGAGGGGAGTTCGGAAGAGGGAGCGAACGCAGTGAGTTCCCACATATCGAATCTCCCTCTCAGCGCTAACACTTCTTCTATGGCGTAGGTGTTAGCGGTGCAAGGGGAATGAGCGCAGCGAGTTCCCCAAAGCAGCACTTTTTTCATAGAAAAAAGCGCGAGGAGGAACGTTTGCGTTCCTCTGGAGTTCGAAAGCTCTGCTTTCGAATTCAGTGCTTTTTTACAGTTAGAATCCGATACGCCGCCTGGAAAACACTCCGGGCGGCTTTTCCCTCGCCGATAATGCTAACGGTAGACCTTGTACTTTGGAGCCTAGGTTTATTCTGAAGAATGCATCAATGGTGGCAAAGAACTTGCCAAATAATATTCGCACTCAACAATCATAATGCCCCATAACAATTTATATCGCCTTGCTCTAACGTGGGCTACAGAGAGACTTGTTCTGCAAGGTGGTATAGGGGGAACAGTTTTTCCGTAAATGAATGGAGATGGAACATATGAAAAAGCAAGCGATAGTAAGCATAGTGTTGAGCACATTGTTGTTGGCCATGCCACTCTTTGTAGTGGATGTAAGCGCAGAAGTAATAGATCTCCCAGAGGAGTGGGCAAGGATCTATGATGGACCTGGTAATGGTAACGATTTTGAAACTAGCATGGTTGTAGACACTGATGGGAACGTCTATGTGACAGGCCAGAGCTGGAGTGAGACCACAAAGAATGACTTCGCGACCATAAAGTACGACACCGATGGGAACGAGCTATGGGTGGCAAGGTACGATGGGCCTGCTGGAGATAACGATAATTGTAGGGAGATAGCCCTAGGCCCCAATGGGAATGTCTACGTCACAGGCCGCTCCTGTGTTTACGGCTACAATTACGATGCCGTAACTGTGGCTTACGACACAGATGGAAACGAGCTATGGGTGGCGACATATGGGGGGAATGGTTGCGATGGTTCCCATGCAATCTCCGTAGACCCTGTTTCTGGGACGATATATATTACTGGCATCAGTTCTAGCTATGGCTTCGTAACAAACTACGATTGCTTCACTGCTGCTTATGACCACGTTGACGGCTCCACCATTTGGGCGAAAAGATACAATGACCCGGAAAATGGTTGGGACTCTGGAATGGATATAGGTGTGGACGGCATAGGAAATGTCTATGTCACGGGCAGTTCCAACCACCTTGCTACTAATTATGACTATTTCACCCTCTCTTATGATCCAGCAGGCGAACAACGCTGGGTGGAGACATACATTGGCGGAAATGGTATAGATTACGCTCAACGCATGGAAGTAACCCCTTCAGGAAACGTGTACGTTACTGGTTGGAGCGACTCGCCCGGAACAGGTTATGATTATGCAACTATCGCTTATGACACCGATGGGAACCAGCTCTGGGTGGCGAGATATGACGACTGCCAAAGTGCCAGTTCATATTCTGATTTTCCAAGCGGCATTGCTGTCGACTCCTTTGGGAACATATACGTCACAGGATACAGCAACGGCGATTATGCGACTGTTGCTTATGATCCCGAGGGGGATCAACTGTGGGTTGCAAGGTATGACGGCCCCCGCGGAAGAACAGATATTGCGCGTGGCATAGCAGTTGACGTTCTAGGAAATATCTATGTTACGGGAGATAGCTGGGGATACGAACCACTAATGGGACGGGCCACCGTTGCTTATGACACCGATGGAAACCAACTCTGGGTTGCCAGATACGCAGACGGGGCAGGAATTTCAGTAGTGAATACCATAGGCAAAAGGATCGCACTGGATCCACAAGGCAATGTTTACACTATCTGGCGAAGCTATACTGAAGACACGGGCCTCGATTATTGCACGATCAAATATCCTTCTACGATAGACCCTTTAGCTTATCTAGATGCAATAGATGATGTTTTCCAGGACATCGATGACGACCTGTTGAAGAATGGAAATCCAAAGAACACGTTTCACAACCAGATAGAGGCGGTCAAGAACCAGATAGAAGCCGAAGACTACCTGGGTGCCATTGACCACCTGTACGAGATCCGAGACAACAAGGTGGCTACATGGATCACATCCGATGACACAGAAGCAGAACAGGCAAAAGAGGAATTGACCATAATGATAGAGAACATGATCACATATCTGGAAACGCTTCTGTAATCAACATGGCCCAACCCTCTTCTTCTTTTCATTCTTTGCAGACACAATGAAATGGAGCTATATCATCAATATTAGAGCTTGTTCAACCCGTTGTCACTGGATTTTTACGCCAACTCCCCCCTCTCTCTACAACCATTACGTCTACACTGCAGAAACTTATTTATACGCTGTAGACGTATAAGTACCTGTGGCTTTCACTGAGATAAAGGAGAAGAAGGGCAGCAAGTACTATTACCGAACACGTTCCGTCAGAAACGGGAAGAAGGTTGGTAAGAAGCGAGTATATTTGGGCACGAACCTAAACAAGCGGGAATTGAAAAAGGCAGAACGAGAAGCAGATGTCGAGCTTGGAGTTCTTGATGCATTACTTACGGCTGAAGAGATCGAAATTCTCAGCGAAGTGCAGAGAGAATATTCAAAGCAACCAAAAAGAACCTTAGAGAACCGGTACGAGACGTTCATTTCACTTTTCACACATGATTCCACTGCTATCGAAGGGAATACGCTTACCCTCCAGGAGACCGCCAGCCTCCTTTTTGATGAGATAGCCCCCTCGAAGAACATGCGGGAGATCAATGAGGTTCTCGATCATAAGAAGGCATTCGATCACCTCCTTGAATACGATGGTGAGATAACAAAGAAGTTCATATGCTCTTTACACCGACTCATGGTACAAGATACGCTGGATGATGGGCTAGAGGACCAGATCGGCCAATATAGATCTTTGCAGGTATATATCCGCGGTGTCGATTGGATCCCGGCCCCTCCTGAAAGCGTTGGCAAGGATATGGGCGTTCTGCTGTCTTGGTACGCCAAGAACAAGGGAGAGATACATCCCCTTATTGCCGCCATATACTTCCATGTGGGCTTTGAGCTGATCCATCCTTTTGTGGATGGCAATGGCAGGGTAGGAAGACTGCTAATGAATTTCATTCTGCATAAGAACGGGTACCCCATGGTAAATATCCCGAACCTTCAAAGGAACAGGTATTATGCCGTCCTTGAGGAGGCTCAGGTAAATGGCAATTTGCGGCCGTTCATCGAGTTCATTATCGAATTGTATCAAGAAAGCAAAGTGCTGCTTTAAAACCCACAGCGCCTACATCATCCCTATCGCGCCCAACTTCTCTGGCAGATAGGTGTCGGTGACATAGTCCAACCCATACTTCGCCAGTGCCTGCTGTTCTGACTTCTTGTTGATCTTGAGCATGAGCTCTATCTCATCCCTCCAATATCTGCTCTTGAACCGTGGGTCTGTGAGCTCGGACTTGAGGGCTTGCTTGTCCTGGTCTGTGAGCTTGTCCGTGGGCAGGTCGTAGTTGACTATGTCCGAGGCTGTTATGCCTATGTACTCGGCGGTGGGGGTTGCCAGGTATTCGCTTATGTGGGCTGTCTTTATGGCGCCGTATGCCACGCTGGAAAATATCCTGAAGCTCCATGGATCACCGTCAGTGAATACCACCACGGGCAGCCCAAGCTCCTCGTTCATTCGCTTCAGGAACCTGCGGGTGCTCCTAGCCGGTTGGCCTTTGAGGTGCAGCAATATGGCTCTGGACCTCTCATCGAAGCCGTTCTCCACCAGCCTGTCGAACATACCACCAGTCTCTATGGCTATGACAAAATCGGCGTCTGCCTCCAAAAGGCGTATCTTCTCCTTCTCCACATTGTACGGTATTCCATATCCGCTGTCCCCCACATCGTCCCTGCAGTTTATCTTCTTCTTCACCCCTTTGCGGTTCGTCTCCTCTATAGTGATATTGCCCACTATCCGAGATCCATCCTCTTCCGGGCGGAGATGGAAATCCTCTCGCATGGCGCCGGTGATGATCTCCAGATCCTCCGCTAATCTATTGCTCTCGTCCTGGCTGGAGAATTTACCCAGATCCCATCCCTCGGATATGTAGTACATCTCTCTCAGCGTGGAGGAGCGGCTCTGCTCCAGCATGGTGTTGATGAACTCACCCATATACAAAGAACGTAATATCATGGAGGCGCCGTCCATTTTCTTGGCGGAGCGCCATGTGAGGTTCTTGCCGTATGTCCACACGCCCTTTCTCTTGTGAAAGGTGATGTTCTGTTTAGTGCGGGTGGGAACGCCCATCTTGGGTATGTTACCTTTGTCCAAATGGTCGTATATATCTTCCACTATCCCTCTCAAGGCCTTCTCCACGTCCTCTTTTGTGAAATTCCGCTCGGTCATTCCTGTCCCTCCGGCATGATCTCCGCCTCTTCGCCGTTCTCTCCCGGCATGCTCCCCTTTCCAGTGTCCTCTCCCGGCATGCTCCCTTCTTCACTGCCCTCCCCGGTATCCTCTTCACTCCCCTCCCTCGTGTCCTCTCCCGATATGCCCAGAAAGTGGTCTATGGTGGTGCTTCGCCCCTCCTCCAGGTCCCAGTCGCCTGGCAGCGGTTCGGCTCCCAGCATATGTACCGGGTCCACGCCTTCCACGTAGAACTCGGTCTCGTCCCACTCCCCTTTCCCAAGGCCTCTGAGATTGAAGCTTATGACGATCTCGGT
>DAOVJP010000204.1 GCA_030673205.1 Thermoplasmata archaeon | reverse complement strand
GGGCCAGGAACCCCATGGCTATAGCTGTTATCGCTTCAACACCGCCCTCCCCCCGAATATGGACGACGAATATTGTACACACTGCAACAGGTATCTGACGCTCCAGTGCGAACACCTAGAAGAGTTTATAGATGAGCTATGAGATTAGGCTGCATCCATGCCCTCTAAAGAAGATGTTCCAAAAGGACAAAGATCCCGTAAGAAAAAGGCCGAAGAACACTCCACCATTATCGACAAGAAGCTCATGAAGGGAAAAGGCAAGGCGTGGAATTATGTATTGCAGAGCTGGATGGCCATGGTCACCGTCATGATGGTGCTCTTGGTGCTCGATCCGGTCACCGAGGGCATAGTGGTTGCTTCCATGGGCGCCTCCGCCTTCATCGTGTTCGCCATGCCGAAGCAGGTCACTGCAAACCCAAGGAACGTGGTGGGGGGACAGACCGTGGGAGTTCTCACAGGAGGATTGTGCTATCTGCTCTTCATCTGGGAGGGTTTCACATGCCTCCTGGGTTCCGGCTCATTCGGTCTCATCTTTGCCGTTGGTCTTTCCGTGGGGTTGTCCACCTTCTTCATGGCGGCCACGGATACCGAACATCCCCCGGCCAGCGGGACGGCGGTGGGCATAGTCATAGCCGGTTGGTCATGGGAGGTCGCTCTTTTCATAATATTGGCCGCCAGCATGCTCTCCTTCGCCAAATTCATGCTCAAGCGTTGGCTTGTGGACCTTCTCTGAGACTACCCTCTCTCTAGTTCATTCGGGGTACATGCCTTCATCCCTCTTTCCGAACGCCCATTTCGTGGCTATGGGGGTAACGATGGTGGACACTATGACCAGTAACACGGTGAGGGTCAGTATCCTATGGCCTTCCTCAGGGGTGAGGACACCCGGCTGACTGATGGCCACCGCAGCTATGACGAGGGCCACTTCCAGACGGGCCATCATCCCGACACCGACCTGTAAAGACTCACGCCATGTCATCCCCCCTGCCTTCGCCCCCAGGCCAGAACCTATTACCTTACCACTCATGGCCACTACTATGAACGCTGCGGCCCCGAGGCCTATCTCTCCAAAATATTCTATTTCAAAGGATGATCCGACACTGACGAAGAACAATGGGACGAAGAAGGCCGTGGCAAGGGTCTCTATATCACCTCGTATCCTCCTCGCCTGGATGGTATTTCCCACCAGGACGCCAGCGAGGAAAGCGCCTGTTATGGCGGCTATCCCCATCTCCTGGGCGAAGGCGCTGTAGAAAAAGCAGAGGGCTATGCTCACGCTTACCAGGCTCTTGGACATCTTGAGCCTCTCCCCCATACCCATGATGCGGCCCACCATCTTGAGTCCTATGAAGGCCGCTATGAAGAAGAACACCGCTATGCGAAGGGCGAGGTCGCCGATGCTCATGGTGCCCATGACCACCGTGAGCACCACTATTCCCATCACATCATCGATCACGGCCGCGCTCAATATCACCGTGCTGGAGCGCCTCTTTATCGCACCTATGTCTATAAGGGTCCTGGCAGTGATGCCCACGCTGGTGGCGGTGAGTATGGAGGCCAATACCAGGCTGGCCTTGAGAGAATAGTGGCCGGGGTTGAGAAGGCCGAAGGATAGACCAAAGGCGAAAGGGACCGCCACACCACCAATGGCGGCAAGGACGGCCGTCTTTCCGCTCTTCTTCATGTCCCCCGTGTCCACCTCCATCCCCGACATGAACAGCAGGAAGATGATGCCGATCTCCGCAAGCACCTTGAAGCTGGGGTTCTCTATCCCTGATAATATGTTAATGTCCTGGCCGCGAAGGAGAACGGCAAAGAGCCCTATTATGATACCGGAGAACACGCCGCCCAGAACCGAAGGAAGGCGTACCCTATCCAGAAACGTTCCCAGGGCTTTGGTCATGATCAATGCGAGGGCGATCACGACCAGTAATGAAGTGGTCTCAGCCTGCGTTCCGCATCACCTTATGTGGGCCCTGGATTGAGAGAAGGCATGTCCTATCGGGTATGTCTCCAGACAAGGCGAAGGCAAGAGGGCAAAACCCTCCAAGTAGAAAAGACTGCCTATACGCTCCTGTAACCTCTCTTTCTCCGCCATGCGCCTCCCCCTCTGCTCGCTACCAGTCGGGCATGGGCCTTTCATGATCCACATCACGGAAGAGCCTCTTTATGAGCACGGGGGTTATGAACGCGGTGACCATCACATGCAGGATGGTGATGGCCAGCATCTTCTCTCCCAAGCCTGGTCTGAAATTGAAGACACCAAGGGAGATGGCCGTGGTGACCACCACCAGCGCTATCTCCATCTTTGGGATCATGCCAACGCCGACCCGCATCGCGTCCCGGGTATCGAAGCCCCCGATCACCGCCCCCAGACCGCATCCTATGATCTTTCCGACTATGGCCATGGGGATGAGCATGAAGAGGGCGAGGTCATAGATATCATCGAACTCGAAGATGCTTCCCAATCTGACCTGCGTCCCTATGGAAACGAAGAACAATGGGATGAAGAACATTCGGGCTAGGGTGTTCACGTCCTCCGATATGAACCGTGAGCTCTTGGAGCTGCTGACCATGAGACCTGCGAGGAACGCCCCGGTTATGGCGGCCAGGCTGACTATCTCCGCGAGGGCGCTCAGCAAGAAGCAGAAGAAAAGCGCGATGGTGACCATGACCTTCGGGGAGCCAAGTCTCTCTCCGAATCCCATGATCCTCTTCGAGTGCTTGAGACCTACGATGAGATAGAGCAGGAAGAAGACGCCTATACCCAGTATCAACACCCCCACCGGCATGCCGGTCGCGCCAGCGCCTGCCAGTACGACGGTCAACAATATTATGGCTATGACATCGTCTATGACAGCGGTGGTCAATATGGTCACTGCCACATCCGTTCTCATAAGGTCCAGGTCCATCATGGTCCTGGCGGTCACGCCCACGCTGGTGGCGGTGAATATGGCCCCGGTGGCCATGCTTGCCATCAGCATGTCATCCGGGTATTTGTTCCAGACCACGCTCCCCAGGAGCACGCCGAGCGTGAATGGGAACACGACTCCGCCTATGGCGGTCAGCGCCGACACCTTCCCTGTTCGTTTTATGCTCCGGATGCTTATGTGCATCCCCGATGTGAACAATAGGAGGAGGACGCCTATCTGCGCCATATCGAAGAATGCCTTGTTGGTAATAGGGTCGAAATCCAGTATGAGCGCATCCAAGTTGAAGTGCCAGATATGAATGGTGGCGGGAAGGGCGGCCGCGATGGAGCCGAGCACTATCCCGGCAACGATCTCACCTATCACCGAGGGTTGGTTCATCTTATCCATGGCCAAGCCAAAAAGCTTGGCCAGGATCAGGGCCATGGCCAATTCTATTAACGTGGTATCACCTGGTTATATCCACATAGTTGAGGGCGTCGTGGTGCTTCTGTATCGGCAGGTTGAGCGTTATCCTCGCGTCCTTCCTGGCTCTCTTGTTCTTCTTGGTCATTATGTCGCCAGCCTTCTCCACCATACCAAAACCAGGGGTCTTGAATATGATGGATACTCGGCCTCTATCTAGTTGTTCATATTTTAGCCTATTGGGACCTTTCTAATGAAACGGGTCTCTCGTT
>DAOVJP010000112.1 GCA_030673205.1 Thermoplasmata archaeon | reverse complement strand
AGCGTGGCCCGTGACCTCGCAGGCAACAGACTGGATGGAGATGGGGATGGGATCTCCGAGCTTTATCCTTTGGACGACTTCTGGTGGACCTTCACCACCATCCAAGAATCTACGCCTCCAGCAAGAATATGGGATCTTACCGCGGTGGCTGGTGACGGGAACGGCGAGATATATCTCACCTGGACTGCATCAGGCGATGACGGGAACACCAGCAGGGCCGCAGCATACGAGATCAGATACTATGGCGCGGCCATCAATGACACGAGCTGGGCCTCTGCTACACCGATAGCTAGTGTGCCTGCGCCCCAGGATCCAGGAACAGTGGAGAGTTTCACGGTCTCGGGTCTCACACCGGGCCAGACATACTATTTCGCCATCAAGACCCTGGACGAGGTGCCCAACACCGCGCCCTTGTCCAACATCGCCAGCGCAGTTGCGACGGACCTCACACCGCCCACAACACCTGCAGCAGTAACACCGACCACCAGTGACGAAGGAATAGCCCTAGCGTGGACCGCATCCACAGAAGAGGATCTAGACCACTATGCAGTTTACAGAAGCACCGACAACATCACATTCGTCCTGGTAGCTAACACCACGAACAGCTCATACACCGACACCGATGTGGAGGATGGGACCATATACTATTATGAAATAGTGGCTGTGGACGAAGAGGGCAACGAAGCGCCCGCCGCAAGCACACAGGGAATGTGGACGGCACCCGCCATACTCAGCACACCATCGGAAGAGAGTTCTTCCTTCCCTATCGCAATCGTAGTGATAGCTGCAATCGCCGCTGTGGGTGCCGTAGGAGCCGTTCTCTGGCAAAAAAAGACCAAAGGCCGGGGCAAGACCCCTGAAGAAGCGGAAGTCGAAGAGACCGGCGCAGAAGACACCATAACCGAAGAAAGAACAGATCTCACAGATACGCCCGATGAAACCTAGATCTGAGATGAATTGCCCACTCTCTTCCGTGCAAGTACCTATGTCACTTGCACGTAAAGTACCTATGACATGACATGGTGGTGTCACCCCACTTTGTACCTTACTACCCAGGGGATATGACATGTTGCTGATAGTACCCTATAGGTGACATGGGGGGGTGAAATCGCATTGTACCTTAGCCGTTGACCGGGCCAAGTACCTGTGATAGAAGATCATGTTCCTGCCCCATCTCTCCGGGGTGTTGCCCGTTTTTGATTGGGATATAGCATCTCCCTTTGTAATAAGGGTTATTCTCTATTTGCACCAGTTTAATATTTAATCGAGGTTTTCCTTCAGACATAAATTTCTCCTCCCTGCAAGTGAATTTCTCTTGAATTTGAATGAGATTGCCCCGTAAGCCACTCCCCGCGAATATTCCTGGCACAGGGCATGCAGAGAACCTCGTATACCCTGTCCTCCCCCATTCTGGAACTGGTCTTTCCCTCTATCCACATGTCTATCTTCCAGACGGGTGCCTTGTGATGGATGCTGGTCCAACAGTTCATACATTTCTTATACCAGTCCACTTGGCTGTTGTAGAAAGCGGCGAATTGCGCCTCCAGCAATTCATAGGCCAGCTCCTTCTCTCGTAGTGTGAGCCCTTTGTCCCGCGATATCTGCTTCTCGTATCTCACGTACTCAAACTCTTTCAACGCCGATTCGAAACTATATTGTCTGGCCAGCAATACCCTGTCTGCGGGTGTTCGCGAGTTCTTCTTGTTCCACACCAGTATGCCTTCCTTCACGGCACACCCGAAATGCAAGTCATACGGGACTATGGCATGTCTGCCGTATGTCCCGCTGGCGTATCTATCCTCCAGCACCGTCATCTGCACGAGCGCTTCGCCTTTTCGGAATGCTCTACTGCATGTCGAGCACTGAGATACTACTTCTCTGGGCATAGAATGAAGAATGCAAAGAAAGTATAAAAATGTTTGCTATTGGGCATATTCTTTTAAAGAATAGAACTAATAACTTCAATATCTTAATCAAAAATCGCCGTTCACGAGCATGAACCCTCGGAATTGAGGACGGTCTAAATCAAGTTGAACGCCACCTTGTATATTATACTCATGCACGGCTTAGCACCCCAGACAAGTGAACAGGAATACATCGCCCTCTTTCTTCTCCTATCTCGCTCTGAATGCAGATTGGCAGTTTTTACAGGTGAAAACCATCTTATTCCCGTCTTCACTCACGGAGAGCATCCCCCAGCGATGACAATGAAAGCACTCTTGGAAGCTTTCTCCATCAGGGTTGATCTGAGATGCCCACTTGTCATAGATCGATTTCTCAATCATCAGATGGGTTGTTGGCTCTTCTGGCGGGGGAGGAGGAAGGACTGGAGAGTCTTCTTCGGCATAAGTCTCTTCTGGAATGGTCTCTGACGGTGCTGTCTCTTGAATGGGTTTTTCTGGCGTTGTCGAGGTGTATTCTTCTGGAGTGGCTTCGTGTTCAGCAGAGGATGTTTCCGGGGATGTTAGTGCTTCGATTATTTTTACCGTAATGTATGTTGGCATTATGGCTATTATCGCTGAGAGCCAACCAAGCCCGATGGTGTCCTGTCTAATCTTGTGGGGGTTGGTGTAGGTGAAGGATGTGTTATACCCTCCTGTTGTCGCCTCTGTGGGCTGGCTTATAAAAGTGTAGAATATGAATCCTAAGAGGAGCACATATCCCGCCCAGATCATGGATATAAGCCACCACGGGGTATCATTGTCATTTGACCCCATTTTTTCACCCCCTATCCGCGAATGCCAAGATTGCGATGAATATCCCTACCAGTATTGCGCCCCCACATATCATTCCTGTCCGATCGGTTCCAGAGTCCTCATGCGGTTCATTGTGCGTCTGTTCCACCTGTACACGCACGGTTACTGTTCCGGTTGGCGAGGCGCCGTTCACGGGTTCATCGGTGTTGTCCACAACGAGGTAGTAGTGATGTTCATCGTCTGGATAGGTGTAGGTGAAGGTGGTTCCCATGGTCCTGAGATTGGAGTTGCTGTGGTCGTAGTTGAAGCTCATTCCGTCTTTGTAGTAGGCGTAGTTGATGCTGTCCATGATGAGGGCATCCACGCTTCCGCCGTTCTCCACATTGATGCTGATCTCCATCTTATCCCCTGCATTGAAGTTAATGAGCTGCAGGACGTAGTGGTTGTCCTTGTCCAGTTCCACTGTGTTGTCGGAGGCTACTGCTTCCATAGCGTGGAAGCAACAGGAAAGGAGAAGGCAAGCAATGATTAGAGGGAGTATCGGCTGCATGGTATACCTCTATGGGGTTTGATTACTTACAGTCTATTTAGACTTTTCTTACTCTTTAGACCGAAGGTGGTATTTATGCTAAAGGTCTACAAGTACACAATGTCTAGGGTACTGGGTGTCGTGAAGGTGCATGCAAACAACAAGATAACCATACCAAAAGAGCTGAGAGAGCATCTTGAAATCGAGGACGGCACCTACGTAAAATTCACACTAGAAGGTGACAAAGTCATTGTGAAAAGATTAGAGCCCTGATCTTGCAGACCCACCCCCCCCCCTATTTTCTCCTCAATGTTCGATACTCTGCTCGTTTTCCGGGGCTCGTGTACATGAGCCTTAGTAATTGATTATTAATATAATAATAATTGTACAACAATAAATATTTATACTTGAACACACATATACTGGCTAGTAATAGTATCTCATATATTGAACCCCGGGGTGGGCACCCGGAAACAGCAAAGGATTGAGAAAAAATGGAAAAGAACCCCTGCGAAATCAAAAGACGCAACGACACCAAAACACGACTATGCAAGCCCATAGGGAAGAAACCGACTCCAAGCCAAGTGGCCAAAGCAGCCACCTCTTCAACTCCCAAGGAGATCAGGCTGCGCTCCTGGCAGGAGATCAGCGGCACATGCCAGGGCCACACGGAGGACGAAGAAGGACTGCTCATTGAGGTCAGGGCCACGTTCTATGTGCGAGTGCCCTTGTTCAACAAGAAGTACCAGAAACGGCTAGAAGCAAAAGAGATAGGCGAAGAGATCGGAGTTCTGAAAACAGATATGGCGGACCCCGCATACACCATCTTCTAGAAGCCTATATCCCCAACGATGGAATCCGAGCTAGGTACTGCTTCTTCAGCTCTTCCGGGTCAATATGATAATAGATATCCATGGCATCCCTACTCGCATCACCACGGAGTTCTTTGATCATCTCGCGCTCCATGCCGTTCCTCCTGAGATGCGTGGTGAACCAATGCCTGCAACAGTGAGGTGTGAACTTGTCCTCCATCTCGCCATCCGGGTTGTGGAGGCCCACACGCTCAGCCCACTGGATGACCACCAGATACACACCGTTACGCTCCAACCTTTGACCATGCGCCCCTACAAGCAGGGCCTTTTCACCCGGCCGCACCAGAGACTCTCTCGCCCTGAGCCATCTCTTGAGCACCAAGGTCGTCTCTGGATCAAAATAGACCCTCCGATTGGTCCGCTTAGGATGGGGTTTCAACAATATGCTCCCCTCCTCCCAGTTGATATCATCGACATCTATCTGCACCAGCTCTTCCCGCCGTATGCCTGTCTTCGCCAACAAAACAATAAGGGCCCGGTCCCGTTTGTTCGTGATACTATGCACCAGCATGGCCATATCCTCAACACTGATGAGCTTACGCTCATGCTTGATCCCGTTCTCCTTGTACTTACGAAGATACCTTTTACGCACAGGGAGCACAGGATTGGCCGTGACCAGCTCCTCATAGAGAAGGAACTCGTAGAAGCTGCTTATCGAGGCAAAATAGTTCTCCAGGGTCTTGGGGCTCTTTCCCGCATCCCGCAGATGAGTCACGAACCCCCTCATTTCCTTTCCGTTGGCGGTCACAGGGTCCAAGCCCTGCTCCTCCATCCATTGAAGATATGTGCCCACAGTACCTTTGTAACTCCGGATCGACCCTGCGGTCAACCCCCTCACCTTACAGTCCTCGATGAAATCATCCAAAAGGCTCACGTCTTCCACCTCCAACCCCTGCGGGTCTCCTTTACCAGCCCATGCCTGACCATCCCATCCATCTCAACCTCGATGGCCTTCACCGCCTCGGTATCCCGGGGATCGATACCAAAGAGCCCGTGCAGCTCCTCGTAGGCGATCTCACGGTGCTCCTTGAACAAGGACATGAGGCGATCGTCGAAATCCTTCGGGCCTCCTCGACCATCTGCAAAGGGCATGCGCCGATACGATTTCAACTCGTCATCCAGTCGCTTGACAACGGTCTCCAGCATCGCCACCCTATCTCGAAACTGCTCGTTCTCCTCTCTGAGCTTCTGGCTTTTGTTCACAAGGGCAACTTTACTCTCGTAACCTACCTCATTCTGGAGGATGTTGTCTTCCACGTGCTCTATAACAAATTTGGAGAGAGACATCCGCTCCTTTTTGGCCAGTTGCTTCCACTCCTCTACCTTCTCCAATGAGGGCAGGTAGACGTTCACGGTTCGTT
>DAOVJP010000305.1 GCA_030673205.1 Thermoplasmata archaeon | reverse complement strand
TGTCCACTTCCTCCAGCGCCGCCATTACCTCCGGAGACATGAGATCTGTCTTCTTGACAAAACGCCGTGATAGCTCCACCAGCACATCCAGGCTCAGATGCTCTGCGAAAACAGGGACGAGCGAGCTGGCCGCGTCGGAGATATCCGCTATACGATCGGAGTCGGCAAGTATATCCTGGGTGGGCAATGGTTCTCCCACTATGCAAACCACTATCTTCTCCTTGGACAACTCCTTCTTTGCCTCGCCAAAAGGAGGGATACCTGCTTTTTCCCGGGCTACAATGCCTCCCATGGATTGGGCCACAGCATCCCCCATGCCGGTCATCATCTTTACCTCGGCCACATGGGTGCAGAAGAGAGGCTCCGGCACCGACGCCTCCACGCCCATGATGTCCAAGACCTCTCTGGCGGCGACACATGCGCTCAGGGAGCCGGCCGCGCTCATGCCGAAACCCTGTCCGACAGGCAGGTCCAGCGTTGTCTCGACCACTGCGTCCAACTCAAGGCCGCGTATGATCTGGTGGATGGCGAGCTTGGTAACGGGGGCCGTCGCAGTCTCGCCATTGATCTGTATATCTATCCTTCCTTCTCCCTCCTCCAATGTGACTGTGCTCCACGCGCCGCGGTCTATGCACACTCCCCCACCCTTTGAACCCCTGCGAGCAGGGTTGGGATGCTCATTGTAAACTCCGAAGAAGCCTGATATGTGGCCGGGTGCGAAGGCTCGTGCGCTAGGCAATGATGCTCACCTCCCGTGTAGTCCTAGCTCTTGGCGAGGACGCCCACCTCCGCCAGCATGCCCCTCTAACCTTTGGCAAGGGCACCCACCTCCGCCATTATCGCCCTAGCCACCTTTCCTTTCCTCCCTTCATAGGGAATGACCGAGTCCTTCCTGACCAGAAGAACGGACGTTTCTTCCAGGGACACATCCTCCAGACAATTAGCGATCATCATATCCGCACCGGCCTCCTCCATCCTCTTGCGGGCGCGGAGGATCAGCTCATCACGACCCACATGCGTCTCCGCCTTGAAACCCACCAAGAACCTGGTCTTCTTCCGAAGTAGCGGCAAGAGCTTGTCCACGCGCCTGAGCTCCAGAGACAACGAGCCGTGCCCTGACGGTATCTTCCCATCCTCCCGCACGGGAGAGTAGTCGGCTATGGCCGCGGGAACGAGGATGATATCCCATCCGCCCCCATCATACTCCACCAGCTTCTTGAGGCTCTCCGCAGTGCCGAAACGCTCCGATGGGATGTTCGGAGCCCGCGCATCCCCTCCGAGCCACAGCATCACATCCGCCCCCATCCGATACGCCTCCCTCGCCAACTCCCGCCCGGTGCGACCGGTGCTGCGATTGGTAAGCGTCCTCATGCTGTCCACCGGCTCCCTCGTAGGACCGGCTATGACCAAGACCCGCGTATACTCCAGTTTGCGAGGGCCGAGGGCGCGCAGGCTTTCAAGCACGATATCATCCTGTGAGGCCATCTTGGCCTTTCCCTCCTCAATTTTAGGGCCGGTGAAGATGATGCCCGCGGCGCTCAGCTTGTCCAGGTTCTCCGCCACCATGGGATTCTCATACATAGAGCCGTGCATGGCCGGGACCAGCACGACTGGAATTCCAGTGCCCAGCGCAGTGGTGGCCATGGTGGTCACAGGGGTGTCGTCCACGCCATAGGCTATCTTCCCGATGGTGTTGGCGGTACAGGGAGCGATGAGCAAGAGGTCGGCATGATCCGGCACGTCCCCGCACAGCGCCACATGCTCCACGGCCCCGGTAAGCTCCGTTATAGCAGGGGTCCCACAGGCGAACCACAACGCGTCTGGATGTATGATCCTAGCGGCGGCGTGCGTCATCACAGGAATTACACGGGCCCCGAGGCGCGTTAGCTCCCGGGCCAGCTTCACGGTCTCTACGGCCGCTATGCTGCCCGTTACCCCCAGGACTATGGTCTTTCCCTCCAACACGTCGTCCTTTTGGCCCCGTATGTGGTCCGCGGGATGCATGGATATGAGAGGGGAAGAGGAGTATTAACAGTTTTTGGGAGGGGGGAGCGAAACCAGACGATATCAGGGGCAGCGGCCCGGACTCCCCAACATTTAAGCCCTCCTCCGTCATCCCACCAACGGGTGTAGAATATGCGTATCCTGGTATGTGATGGAGTGGCCAAGGAGGCTGTGGATCTGTTGAAGAATGCAGGGCATGAGGCTGTGGAGGCCGACCCTTCCCCGGAAGAACTGGAGACCATGATAGGGGATTTCGAGGGTATAGTGGTCCGCAGCAAGACCAAGCCCCGGGCCAATATATTGGAGAAAGGAACGAGGTTGAAGGTGATAGGCAGGGCCGGCATAGGCGTGGACAACATAGACGTGGCCCATGCCACAAAGAAAGGTATCCCCGTGGTCAACGCGCCCTCCGGCAGCACCAACTCCGTTGCAGAACTAGCATTGGCACACATGTTCTGCCTGGCCCGTAGGATACCATGGGCCGATAAGACCATGAAAGACGGTAGTTGGGAGAAGAAAAAGCTCAAGGGGCTTGAGATA
>DAOVJP010000191.1 GCA_030673205.1 Thermoplasmata archaeon | reverse complement strand
TCTCACGCAACGGGCCTCTCGTTGGGCGAGTCATGTGCTCGGCTCTCCTCGGTCTCTCATAAACCAACATGCGTCGAAGGGCGATAGTCCTCTTCCTCTCTCTGGAACAGTCTCTTGAGAAGGATAGGGGTGATGAGGGCTGTGATTATAACATGTAGTACGGTCACGGCCAGTATCTGGTCCCCGAGGCCGGGCGGGGCTCCAGGGAATTCAAACACTCCGAGAGCTATGGTTGTGGAGACCACTACCAGTGCTATCTCCATCTTGGGCACCATGCCTACCCCTATCTTGAGCGCTTTGCGATTCTCAAAGCCTCCTATGATGGCACCTAGGCTACAGCCCACGATCTTGCCCGATATAGCCAGGGGTATGAACAGCAGGATGAGGGGGCCTGCCTCGATGAAACTTTGGAGTTTCACCTGGGTGCCTATGGTGAAGAAGAACAGTGGGATAAAGACGAGACGGGCCATGCCTCCAACCTCATCGGTGACGAACCGTGAGTTCTTAGAGCTGCCTACAAGGATGCCGATCAGGAATGCTCCTGTTATGGCCACTAGGATCACGATCTCTGCCAGGGCGCTCATGAGGAAGCACAGCACCAATGTAATGGAAACAAGGCTCTTAGGACTGCCGAGTTTTCTGAACTTCTCGCCGAGCTTACTGAGCTTCTCTGACCGTCGGAAGCCAGCAATAAGATACAGAAGGAGTAAAATAGCCAGGACAAGGTCGAGGGCAAAAATGGGTGTGCCTCCATGTCCACCCGCGCCTGCCAGCACCAATGTGAGAAGGACTATGGCTATCACATCGTCTATGACCGCAGTTGTGTGTACGACCACCGCTATGTCCGTCCGCAGGAGATCCATGTCCATGAGCGCTCTGACCGTGATCCCCACACTGGTGGCGGTGAAGATGGCCCCTGCAGCCATGCATGCTATCGGTGAGAAACCCAACACATAGCCGAGAAGAACGCCGAAGGTGAATGGAAAGAGAACACCTCCTATGGCAGTCGTCATCGAGGCCTTCCTGGTCCTCTTGATGCTCGCTGCAGTTACATGGAGCCCAGAAGTGAAAAGGAGAAAGATGATCCCCACCTGTGCTAATTCGAAAAACGCGGGATTGGTGCTTGGGTTGAAATCGGGTATTATCGAATCGAAATTGAAATTCCAGAGATGTATATTGGTTGGAAGGAAGGCGGCTAGCGTCCCGAGCAAAATACCTGCGAGTATCTCCCCTACAACGGAAGGTTGGTTGGCCTTTTCCATTGCAGCCCCTAGGAGCTTGGCCGCAATCAAGGCCAGGGCTATCTCTACTAGCGTGGTATCACCTGGTTATATCCACATAGTTGAGGGCGTCGTGGTATTTCTGTATCAGCAGGTTGAGCGTTATCTCCCCTACCAGCTCTCTCTTTTCCAGGACCGGCAGTCGTCTCACTCTATAGGAACGCATCCTCTCGATGACAGCCCGTATCTTCGCATCCTTCTCGGTGGAGATGACCTTCCTGGTCATTACATCTCCAGCCGTTTCCACGGTGCCCAGGCCAAGGCTTCTTATGTCGGGCATTCCGAAGACGAAGCCGCTCAGTTGGGGAGGAGCCAGTATCTCGAGGAAATCCTTCTCGGTGATGACGCCGACCAGCTTTTTCTTCTCCCGATTATCAATGACCCAGGTATGGTCGGAGCTGCGGAGCACATGCAGCACGTCGTCCACCATATCATCTTCCAAGACTGTGGGGATAGAATCTATATCAAGGTCTATTATCCGAGATATCGGCAGTTCAAAGAAGCGGGAGACCAACGTCTTGACCATTACATATCCTCCACACCATTATCCCATTGTGTGTATTTATAAGCTGTTGCCGAATGCAGGGTCGACGCGACAGGGGTTGTTCATGCCTTCGTCTTCTTTTTGTTCTTGGAAGAACAGTCCATGTTGAGGCATATCTCCCATGGTCTCTTGCCTTTGGATAATATCTTCACCAATGGGGCTCCACAGCTACCGCAGTTCTTGCCGGTCGCCTTCACCAGACCCTGTTGGGGAAGCGGATAGGTGTTCCTGCATGATGGATAGTTCGTGCAGCCAACGAACCGTTTCTTTCCCGGTCTTAGCACCATGAGGTCCCCGCCGCATACTGGACAGGTGCCGACGTGGTTCTCCTCTTTGACCGCTTCCGCCATCACGCTCCGCACCTTCTCCTTCCTCCCTTCCATGTCCTCCAAGACCTTGGCCAGCATCTTTCTGGAGTCGTCCACCACCAGGGCAAGCTCCTTCTCGTCCTTGCTTATGGCGGTCATCTCCTCTTCGAGGGTAGCGGTCATTTGGTGGTGCGTCATCTCCTCTGCGCCTTCCTTCAGCATCTCCACCAGGGCCATGCCCATGGGGGTGGGCATAAGCGGGCTCCTCACATATCCGCGGTCGAAGAGCTTCTGGATTATCTCGTGCCTGGTGCTCTTGGTTCCCAGGTTGAGCTTCTCCATCATCCGGATCAGAGAGCCCTGGTTGTATCTGTTAGGCGGCTTCGTGTGCTTGCGGGCCTTCGCCACCTTGTTCACTGGCACAGTGTCTCCGGCGGAGAGGGAGGGAAGCGGGTTCTCGGCTATCTTGATATAGGGATAATATTTGATCCATCCGGGGCTGAGTATGACCTTTCCATCTCCTTTGAACTCCTCTCCATTGAGGTCCAGCAGGCCGTTGGTCACTTTGTAGATGGCATCGGGGGCCACGGTGGCCATGAACCTTCGGGCCACGAGCTCGTATATGCGCCATTTCATCCCGCTCAGATTGGTCTTCTTCGCTCCCCGAACAGGGTATATCGGAGGATGGTCGGTGGCCAATGTCTTTCCCCTAGTGGCCCTGATCCTCGGTTGTGCGAGCAGTTCCTTCGCCTCCTCCTCGAACTCGCTCTGGACGAGCTTTTTCAGAACCCCTTTGAGCCCTATGCTGCGGGGATAGACGGTGTTGTCCGTCCTCGGATAACTTATCCATCCCTCGGTATACAGCTCCTCCGCGATCTCCATGGCCTGTCTGGCCCCCAGGCCCAGTTTGGTGGCCTCGGAGATGAACATGGTGGTGTTGAACGGAGGGGGTGGACGACCGCTCTCCTCCCTCACATCCCAGACCTTCACCTTCGCTTCCTCCGCCTTCCTGGCATTCTCGCTGGAGCGAATGGCCTCGATCTCCTCCCAGAACGGGTTGCTCACGTGGGACGTCCTGAAATCCTCTTTTCCCACCTGTGCGGTGACCTCCCAATAGGGTTTGGCCACAAAGGCCAGTATCTCGTTCTCCTTATCCACCACCAGCGCCAGGGACGGGCTTTGCACCCTCCCGACGGATAGGAACTCTCTTCCCATCCTCCCGGTGGTTAGAGAGATGAAACGTGTAAGGACCGCGCCCCAAGCCAGGTCTATATACTGTCTGGCCATGCCCGCGTCCGCGAGCGCCACATCCACGGGCACCAGTTTGCTGAAGGCTCCCCGTATCTCCTCGCCGGTGAGGGCGCTGAACTTGGCCCGCATGGCGTTCTTCGGAGGCCATCCTATGATGTCCAATGCCTCCACGCCTATGAGCTCCCCCTCGCGGTCGTAGTCCGTGGCGATGATGACCTTCGCCGGGCGGACGGATGCGAGGGCGGCGACGATGTCGGTGCTGGTGACATGCCTCACAGGTTCCACCCACACCAACGAATCGAGGTTCGTCTTCTTCCAGTTGTTGAACTTCTTCTCGTAATCAAAGGCCACGATATGGCCCCGGAGACCGATGACGAAA
The DNA here is from genome assembly GCA_030673205.1 of Thermoplasmata archaeon. Lineage (GTDB taxonomy): Archaea > Thermoplasmatota > Thermoplasmata > JAGHBH01 > JAGHBH01 > DAOVJP01. Next base: position 136 of record DAOVJP010000191.1, on the reverse strand, counting down.
TAATCCTCGCCTCCCTTCTGGAATGAATGGACCTTGACCCTGCCCCTCCGTTCTCTCTTAGAACTCCCGTCGGAAAGGAAATAGGCGATCTTGTCCGCCGCATTAGCCTTCTCACATATTATGAGCGTGGACATCT
>DAOVJP010000190.1 GCA_030673205.1 Thermoplasmata archaeon | reverse complement strand
TGCGCTCCGACGACCAGTCCCCCGAGTTCAACCCTTTCTCTTTAGGCGTTCTGCCCGAGAGCCTCTTTGCCGTCCTGCCGGAGAGCAATATAGGGAACATAGATGGGTGGTTCAACGACCCAGGTGACCCTCTGTACAACGGAGGCGCCTACGACGGCCCCTGGACCAGAGAGATGGGCATAGACAATGGACTAGCAGAGACGCTTGGTGTGGGCGTCGGGGACACCGTGCAGGTGCAGGTGAATGGGGATTGGGTGGATTTCACCGTGGCCTTCATCCTTCACATGGAGTTTGGCGGGGAGGTCACCGAGGGACTCTTCATATCCTTCTTCCATCTTAGTGAACTCCAGATCATGACCGGCTTTGGCCTCCGCCCGGATACTGGAGAGCAGATAGACGCCGTGGATGTCATCACCGTCGTGGTTACCCCTGAATACAAGAAGAACCGCTCGAGGTTTCTCTCGTTGCAGGAAGCCATCCAAGAGAATTTCACGAACTACGAGGTGAGCTCCAAGGATGAGCTCGTATCGGAGATGGCCATCCAGACCGCCATGGCAGAGGCCTTCGCCCTTGCCATAGGAGGCATAGCGTTCCTCATAGGTCTGCTCTTCGTCACCGCTAGCATGGCGATAACCGTGGACGAGAGGAGAGGCGAGATAGGCATGCTCAGGGCCATAGGCTTCTCTGTGAGGACGATATTCTCCATGGTGTTCTTCGAATCCCTCATACTTGTCATCCTGGGGACGTTGGGAGGTATAGGGGCTGGCTATCTGTTCCAGGGTTTCTTATCCGACTATCTCGAACGGTCCTTCGGCGTCATCATGGACCTCTCCATCTTCCGTTCCGATGTGCTATTGCAATATTTCATCCTGGTACTGGTCATGGGTTCCTTGGCCAGTCTGTACCCCGCATGGAAGGCGTGCAGGTCCAGGGTGGTGGAAGCCCTTCGGGAGGTGGAAAGATGATAGGATCAGTGGAAGACAGCAGGTCTGAGAACGCAGAATGTGTCGTCAGGGTGGAGAACGCCACCAAGAAATACCATGTGGGCAGCGAGGACATACATGCGCTGGATGGGGCCAGCCTGGATATTCACAGGGGTGAGATGCTCTCGGTGATGGGTCCCTCCGGGAGTGGAAAGACCACACTGCTCAACATGATAGGATGCCTGGATGCTCCGGACAACGGGGGATTGTGGTTCGATGACGTGGATATCGTCGCGCTCAAGGAGAAGGATAGGGCGAAGCTTCGCCTCCACAAGATAGGGTTCATCTTCCAACAGTTCTACCTCATACCCACCCTGACGGCATTGGAGAATGTCAAACTCCCCATGCACGAGGCGGGGATGGGAAGGAAGGAGGCAGAGGAGAGGGGCAGGGAATTGTTGGCAAGCATGGGCCTGGAACAACGCATGAAGCACAAACCCTCCCAACTCAGCGGCGGCGAACAACAGCGCGTTGCTATCGCCAGAGCCATGGCGAACAGCCCAGTGATGATCCTGGCGGACGAGCCTACTGGGGAGTTGGACAGCAAGAACGCATCCAGGATAGTGGAGCTGCTGCGCTCTCTCGTGAAAAGCCAGGGCCTAACGGTGGTGGTGGTGAGCCACGACCCCAACGTGACCAGCAAAGGGGATAGGGTCGTATACATGGAGGATGGGAAGATCGTTAGGAAGGATGGTGGGGAAAGGGAAGAAATAGATATCTAGCCCAACATCTCTTTCATCTTCTCCACCAGCGCCTTCGTGTCCTCTACGCCCCCACCCTGGGCGAAGTCCGGCCTTCCGCCGCCGCCTTTGCCAAACCCTTTTAGCACTTCTCTCAACATCTGACCGCAATCGAGGTCGATGTCGCTGCTGCGGGCCAGAGCGCATTTGTTGCCCTTGTCCTCGCTCACAAGGAACACCTTGCGCCCCTGTTCCTCCACGAGCGCCCGAGCTAAAATGATCACGTCCACCCCGGGAGGCACACTTCGCACCAACATACCCCCTTCGATTTTCTTCTCGTATTCCGCAGAGAGGGCCATAGCCTCGTATTTGGATAGCTTCTCCACCTCTTTCCCTCTCTCCTTCCACTCGTCGAAGAACCGCTGTACCGTCCTCGGCAGCTGGTCCGGTGGGATGGATAGTATTTTGGAGGATTCAAAGAGCAGGTCCTCCTGTCTCTGCACGGCGTCGAGGGCGGCGGGGCCAGCACTGAAAGTGATGCGGACAACACCATCCTGGATACGCTCGGTGCCAAGTATCTTGATGAGCCCGACCTCCGCGGTGCTGTGGACATGAGTGCCCCCACAGGCCTCGGAGTCCAACCCAGGTATGCACACCACGCGTATGCGTGTGGCCTTCGGCGCTCCCCCCTGGTATAGCTGGAAACCGTGTTCTTTCTCGGCCTCCTCCCTTGCTTTCTCTTCCTTGGAGAGGAGTATGGATTCCTGGACCTTGGTGTTGGCCAGATGTTCTATGCGCCTTATCTCCTCACGTGTTATGCCGCGAAAGTGAGATAGGTCTATCCTGCCCCATGTCTCCTGGTTCTGGGAGCCGGACTGCCAGATGTGCTTTCCGAGCACCTCTCTGCAAATGCCTATGAGTATGTGGGTGGCCGTATGATGGCGGGTGTGTCCCATCCTCCGTGTCCACTCTACGTGAGCCACGACCTTCGTTCCATTCGGAATTGGATGTTTGAGCGTGTGGACTATCACATCGCCGTACCTCTGGACGTCGAGCACCAGCACGGCCGCATCCTCCGTTTCCAACACTCCGTGGTCGGCGGGCTGTCCTCCTCCATCAGGGTAGAAAGGTGTGCGGTCCAATACCACCTCGTTGCCCTGGCTGTGGATGATCGTTGTCTCCACATGGTTCACATCCTCCTCCTCCTCGTAATACAGTCTCTGTGTCGGCGGCAGGTCATATACTCGTTCCTCCTTCTCCTCCCCCATGTCCATCTGCTGATGCTTATCTGCCAGCAGTGTATCGAAGTTGTCCGGTACATCCACCTCCGTCCCCATATCGGCCCCTATGGCCCGCACGAGGCTGGGATGCAGGCCGTGGCTGTCGTAGAAGGATACTAGGTCGTCGTGGCTGATGCTTCCCTTCCGAAGATGACGCTGGACCATGCCCCTGCCCTTCTCAACGGTGGCTCGGTAGCGCTCCTCTTCCAACTCCATGATCTCTTTGACAACATCTTTGGAGGATGTGTCCATGATGCCCTTCCAATAATCCAATTGCTTCAGGACGAATCCCGTTAGTGGCTCATCAATGCCCCTCTCTTCCATCATGCGAAGGGTGCGTCGTATGAGCAGGCGGGTCAGGTAACCGGCCTTAACGTTGCTCGGGACTATACCGTCGGAGAGCATGAGCGCAATGGTCTTGGAGTGGTCGGTGATGGTGTACACGGCCTCTAGGGGGTTGAATATGCTCTCTAGTTCTTTGGCGGATACATCGACGCCCTTCTTCGCCAGGCGTTGTGATATATTGGTCCGCAGGGATCGCAGACTGGAGCCATCGGACAGGTCCAATATCCCAGCCAGCAGCGCGTGCTCCGAGAGTATTTTCTTTATGCGGGGTGAGTTGAGCTCCGCAGCCAGGCCGGATATCTCAACTATCTCCTGGAGCATGCCAGGGAATATGGATTCGAATATGGTGGGAGTGCCCTGGCTGGCCCATACGAAGCGTTCCAGGCCATAGCCCGTGTCCACCACATTGAGTGCCAGGGGCGAATATCTATCCCCATCCAAGTCCACAGTGCCATGTTTGTCCTTCTTGAGGTTCATGAAAACAAGGGTGGCCAGTTCCAGTCCTGCCACTACGACCTCCAGGGAGGGGCCAGCGTTGCCTCCGCCTATCCAGGGGTGCTCCTTGTATGTGATGAGAGCTTCATCCACCCCCAGGGCGTTCGTCAGGAGGTCA
>DAOVJP010000173.1 GCA_030673205.1 Thermoplasmata archaeon | reverse complement strand
TCCCCAACCAGGTCAACAACAGCATAGGTTTTCCAGGCATATTCAGAGGAACGTTGGACGTGCGTGCCAAGACCATAAGCGACGAGATGCACATAGCCGCCGCCTATTCCATAGCCAAGACCGCCGAGGAGAAGGGCATACACGAAGGATATCTGGTGCCCACCATGGATGAGACCGATGTATTCATAAACGAGGCCGTGGCGGTGGCAGAGAAGGCCATGGAGCAGGGGCTGGCCAGGGTGAAGAGGAGCAGGCAGGAGCTGCGGGAGATGGCCGAGGAGATGATCACCTCTTCCCGGGAGAAGACACGGATCATGATGGAGCGGGGCCATATACGGGAGCCGCCCCAGGTAGGGTAGTACCCCGTCGGTCGTGGACGGCAATTGATTTAACCCTGAGTTCCATATGCCCGCAGGAGCGAGTGCGCCATGGAAGAGCCAGAGAAAGCAGGAGTGTCGGCCGACACACCGCCATCCACGAGAAACAACAAGCTACTCGCCATCGTGTCCATTGCCGTTGTGGCGGTGGTCATTGCTGCGACATATTTCGTGTTCTTCATGGACGAGGAGCAGGAGGAGCCGCTGGGCAGGTGGAACGGGGTCAAGATGTTGTACACCGACATGGATTCAGGGGAGGTCACCCCACCCCAGAATATATCTGGGAACTGGATAGAGTTCAAGGCTGGTGGTACGGGGGCACAGGGCAACGCGACGACAACGTATCCATTCACGTGGAAGCTCGCGGGCAACGGCGAGATAGAACTGCTTAACCAGGAAACGGACAAGGTCATAGTATGGAACTATACCATTGATGGCGACACGCTCACCATGGAATACACCGAGGACGTCCAAAATCCGGCGGGCAACCTCGTTCCCGTGAAATTGACCATGATATTCACCAAGGCGTAGAGGCGGAAAGTGTTATATTCCCTCTACCCCAGCCCAGGAGGATATAGGACGTTCCCGAAGAAGATCAAGATACCGCACTAAGCAGCCATTTCCAGAGGGGGGTGTACACGATCTTTTTGCCTTCTATGATCTCTTCGTCCTCATGGTCCCATGTGAGAACATGTAGGTTCTTGCAACCTAGGTCCATAGATGCTCTCAACAGTGCTTTTATCTCTCTCTTTTTTGTAACGGGGTCTTCTATGTCGTAGCAGGATTGGATGAGTTCCTTGATGTTGTTCCCATCTTTGATGACAAAATCGACTTCTGCATCTCTCTCTTTCCAATAGTATATCTCTGTGCCCCCCTCCGCGTATGCCCTCCTCCTCAAGAGTTCTATGGCGATCAGGTTCTCCATGTACCTTCCCATATCCTTGGAAAAACCGAAAGCAATGGAATTGGCTATTCCCGTATCCATGCAATACACCTTTCTTGGCGCTATCGTTTGCTGTTTGAGCTTGAAAGAAAACCTTTCCAATAGGAATATCAGATATGTGGATTGCAGGTATCCGACATAGTTCTTCACGGTGTGCACATTCTGTAGGGAGGTTATGTTCCTGAGTTTGCTATATGTTACCTCTCTCCCGAAATTGGAGACAAGGTACTTGGCGAGCTCTTCGAACGTCCTCCTTTCCCTTACGTCGTATCTTATCACAGCATCTTTGAGGAGTATGTCTTCGTATATCCTCATGATCATGGCCTTTCCGAATTTTTGGACCTCTGGGAATCCTCCGTAGGACATATAATCCTCTAGTTCCTTCTTTACGATGGATATCCTTCGTGTCGAATACAGATCCTTTTTCTCGATGTCCAGCCCTTTGCTTTTAAGAAATTCTCTGAACGAGAATGGGAAGAGAGTGAAATCGATGTACCTACCTGTAAGATGTGTTGCCAGTTCTCCCGCCATCAGTTTGGCATTGCTTCCTGTTACGATCACTCTCTTGGTCCTTCTCAGCCGGTTCAGAAAGAGTTCCCACCCTTCAATATTCTGTATCTCATCAAATATGAAGAGATCCAGGTCGCCATAGAGTTCGTTGAAGGCCTCAATGACCTTGTTCAGTTCTTTTCCCTCAAAACCGATGAATCTCTCATCGTCAAAGTTCACGTATCCATGCTCTTTGTCCTTTAGAAGGAGATGCGAGAAAACTGATTTCCCGGCTCTTCTGACTCCGGTGATAGCAAGAATATTGGGATGTTCCAAATATCTGGAGAGGTCAGGGGTATCTCTTTCTATTATCGTTTCTCTTTCGAATATTCCTCTGTGCTCTTCCTCCTGGTCAACGACTATCCTCTTCAATTCTTCCACATTCATGCTAGTGTAATAGCAGACTTCTTTAAAAAGTTTGTCATTGTAATATCATACTTTTCAGATAGGGCGGTTGATGAACAGGTGCAGCTCTGTGCTACCTACGTCATTAACCGATAAGCTTATTAGTTAATAAGTTAATTATGGGGTGATGAACATACTGTCCTTGCAGGAGAAGAAGATCATCTCATTCCTGCTCAATGGCGACAAGAGCCTGACATCCATATCTAAACACCTGGAGATGAGCAAACCTGCGGCCCTCAAATATCTGAATGGCATGGAAGGAATGGGAATGGTGTGTTCCGAGGCACGCACAACACGATATGGGAGAGAGAGGTTGTTCAGAGTTGGCACTTTTTCCTCCGTACTATCGATCGACCCCGTGAAGGGAGCCATGCTCTTTTCCACGAATAGCTCCCTGGACACAATGAATCCGCTTATGGGGCAGATAGGACAAGAGGCGTTCAGGGAGGTGGTAAGCATCTATGTGGAGGAGATCGCCGCCATCCTCTCCTCCTTCTCGGCCGTTCTCTTCGGATCCATAGCAAGGGGAGAGGCGGGGGCCAAGAGCGATATGGACATCCTTCTGCTGAAAGAGGGCGGGTGGACGAAGGAAGAGAAGGACATGGTGTCGGATGCCTTGTACGCGGGCTCGCTAAAAGCACAGGTCCAGGCCAAACCACAGTTCTTTGCGTTCGAGGCGTTCCTCCAAAAGGACGATGCCTTCGCCAAAAGGATTAAAGAGGACGGGTTGATAGTATATGATGCTATTGGGGATGAAAGGCTATGGCCAGTGATGAAGAGATATTGGAATATTATAGACTGAGCCAGACCTTTTTACAAGCGTCCTTGGAACTGCTGCGTGAAGACCTATGCGAGCCAGCATTGTTCAATGCGATCCACGCCGAACCTACCCCGCCCCGGCACCCCAGAACGCTTCGGCCAGCATGACGAACTGGGTGAATATGATGAAGAGCCGCGTCCATGTGCGGGCGTAGAACTCGAAGGCCCCCCATATCTTCTTCTCGTCCTTGGTGCGTTTCATGACCCGGTATATGGCGTACCAGCAGAGGTAGAGAGCGACTATGAAGATGCTGTATCCCACCATGTATATGTCGCTGAAATATGCAGGATAGCCGAACCAGCCGAAATATGGTATGGCGTAGAAGGGGACGAAGCCCAGGAACCAGAATGGTATCTGTTTCATGGCCGCCATACGGCCGTGGACCACCGGGACGGTCCTCCATCCCTGTTTCACATCCCCGTGGTAGTCACCGGCACATACCAATATCTCCCTTCCTATCTCGCTTATGAAGATGGCTATGAAGAGAGGGAGGAGGAGGGCGAAGCCTTTGTAGGGGCTTACCAACGCCCCTCCGTAGAGAGGGATGAGAGCCACACCCCAGGCGACGCTGGCATGCCCTATGACCGCATGGTCCTTGCCCCAATAGTTGTAATACACCCCTACGAACCAGAGGGTGAAACCCCAGAAGGCTGCGGCAGCGGCGTATCCCACTCCTAGGGGGAGGAGCAACGGTATGGGCAGCAGCCAGCCTATGGTCATCAACGCAAATCCGCCAAGGTGGGCCTGGCGTGGGGTTATGGCGCCGCATGGGATGGGCTTGTGAGGTCGATTGTGCATGTCCGACTTGAGGTCGGTGTAGTCGTTGTGCACCATTATCCCTCCCCACAACATGCCCCAACAGAGCATGGAGAACGCGAAGGCCCACCAGTGATAGGATACGGAGAAGTCCATTGCTCCCTCGGTCCCCTCGAATATCAGGGCTGTGACCAATGAGCCGAACACCCCTATGAAAACGATGGGAGGGCGGACGATCCGGAACCACGCATAGGCTTTGTTCATCGGGACGAGGAATGTGAGGGAGGTATATGGCGTTTATGGCGTCCATGTGTGCGTGGAAGTGGTTGGAGATGGGGCTGGAGAGAGGATGGGAGGAGGGGGGAGTGAGAGTAGAGAGGGGCGTATGTGGGGGGTGCGGGGG
>DAOVJP010000417.1 GCA_030673205.1 Thermoplasmata archaeon | reverse complement strand
TTGAACTCCCACATGTACCTGCCTCCTCCCTTCGTTTCCTCGGGTTTGGGAGATACGCTCGTCGGGTCCAGGCTCTCAGGGGGAAGGATGGCATAGACCCTCAACTTCTGGGCCACTGGCCTGTAGTTCTTTATCCGTATGTTCACCTCGGTGACCTTGGTCTTCTGATGATAGATCGTCTCCTCCTTCACCTGAACGATATCCATGACCTTGGTTATCACTCTGGTTATGTCCGGCACTGGACGGCCCAGAATGGCCGCGGATTTTTTGGCGATCTCAGGGAGGATCTGTTGAACGATGTCGAACTTCTCTTGGGCCTTTCCCTTCTTCTTCCTCTTGGACAGGTGTAGTTTGAGCTTTCGCCCGCAGTCCCGCAGAGCCTTCTCCACTTCATCCCGGATCTCCTGAACGTTCGCTATCGCTTCTTTAGATTCACTGGTGAATGGTATCTTAGTGGATGCCACGTGGATGAATATTATGGCCGGGCCGTTGGGTATGCCTCTTCCTCCCCTCTGTTCCAGGCCGTATTTCCTCCAATCTATGCCCTCTAGGGCCCGTGTGATGGTGCAGGCCCCTTGTTGATACAGCAATGGTACTCGGTTGGCGAAGCGCAGTATCTCCACCTGCCTTTCTTTCGGAAGATCGCCCCCGTATACTATGCCCGTCTCTACCTGGAAAGGGTGTCCTTTGTGCACCCTAGGAGGGCGTGTGACAGGGGGGGCGTAGAACTCGGGGCGCATGGAGCCAAGCACGTTCTTCATGCTGAGCTTGATAAGTCTGGAGCCTATCGGGCTGAGGCAGGATGTGTCGGGGGAACGCAGTTTGATCTTGCCGAAGGAGCGGGCTAGGCGCCTGATCTCTTCTATCTTCAGTCTCTTCGGGCTCCTCTCCCCCCCTATCTCCGCCGCTTCGCATATCTCCTTGGCCTTGGCGTGGCTCACGCTGGAGAACTCGGTGTGAAGGAATCCGGTGAGGGTCCTGGCCTTTGTGGCCTTGAGCATCTTCATCAACGCCCCCAATTCGGTCCCCTTCGGGTGCGGTTTTACCTCGGCTGTGGCAGGCGGTATCTCCGCTATGGAACGCTCATATGCCACCTTCTGGCCAAATGGGTCTTTGTACACTATCCGGACATGGGGATTGACTATCGCTGTCTGCCGGATATATTCTCCCACGGATTGTCTACCCCGCGTCACCCTGCCAGTGAGATGTATGATCAGCCTGGTACCATGCTCCTTGTCCTTCCACACCACCGGCTCGTCCCTGAGCTTTTCAGGGGCGTTGCGTTTCGTGTTCAGCATGAGATCGAACTCATGGGCCACATCCTGGTGGGCGACCTTGGACCGGACGATGGTGTGCTTTCCCGTGGTTAGCTGCCCGTACATGACCACCGCTGATATCCCTATGCCCTGCTGGCCCCTGCTCTGCCGTATGGCGTGGAAACGTGAGCCGTATAACAGGCGGCCGAATACGTTCGGTATCTGCCTTCGCACTATGCCAGGGCCATTATCCTCTACCGTCATCTTGTATTCATTGTCGCCCATGGCCTTTAGCTCCACCTTTATCTCAGGGAGTATTCCCGCCTCTTCGCAGGCATCTAGGGCATTGTCTACGGCCTCTTT
>DAOVJP010000040.1 GCA_030673205.1 Thermoplasmata archaeon | reverse complement strand
TGTGTAAGTGTCTGGTCTATCCGTATTCCTATCTCCCCTCCCGCCTTCATCTCGCCTTCCACGAGATGTTCTTTCAATATCTTCTCTGCAAGTGTGTAACCCATATGCCTCACCTATCACCTTTATTTCACTGTTCCGCCTATGCCTCTATCCTTCGCCTGCGCATGGGCCCCTTATACATGGGTATCATGAGTATCACGCCCGCGCATGTTATGTTAAGGCAGATCGGCATACCGCCCACTTTCTCTCTCTATAAAAGGTTGTTGCTTTATCGCTCGCCTCCTCATGAGTTCGATAAAATGCTAACCTTTGTCCAATATCTTATCGCATTATCGAATAGGGGGGCTTTCTTCCGAAAACTATATTACCTCTCCGAATAGATGCGTATCCATGAAAAAGGCCATGTCCAACAACGAAAAGAAGGTTCTCTACGGGTTGGTGAGACATCCCTCCTTAACGGACACGGAGCTGGCGGAAGAGTTGAGCCTGGCGCAGAGCACCGTCACCACCATGCGCCATAGGCTCAAGAAAGAGAAAATGTACAAAGACCTCTGGATACCCATGTTGAACCGTGTGGGATGTGAGCTTTTGGTCCTCATCCACACCAATTTCAATCCTATTGTAGATGTGGAGGCCCGTGCGGAGAGGACCAGGAAGACCATAGAGGTCTTCGAAGAGATCTTCTTCTCCATGGGGGAAACACAGAAGGGCTTCAGTTTGAGCATGGCCGAGGATTATACCGCCGTAGGAAAGATAAATGACAAACGCACAGAGACCTTTGCAGCTATGGACCTGTTGGAGAAGGAGTATCCTGAAGAGGTGGTGTTCCCCTTTGAACTGAGCGTCATACATCGGTTCTTCAACTTCGCCCCCTTGCTGGAGAGGGAGTTCGGAATGGGAGAGGGGTGGGGAAAGGCAGAGGAGATAACATTCCCCTCGGGAGACGGGAAGCTGAGCGGAACGGACCGCACAATATACATGGCCCTGGTGGAGAACCCGGGGGAGAAGGACGGAGACATAGGAAAGCTGGTGGGGGTCAGCAGACATACGGTGGCCCTGCATAGGAAGAGACTTGATGAGAGGGGGCACATCCGGCGTCTCAGGATCCCGGATATGAAGAGGATCGGCGTCAGCCTCCTGGTGTTCCACCATGTGAAGTTCAACTCCCACAACGCGCCGGACATAGGGTTGGGAAAGGAGTTGCAGCCATTGCTCTCTCCCCCCACTATCTTCATGATATCCAGAAAGTTCGAGATGATACGCATATGCGCCTATCCCAGTTATGAGGTGTACAAGAAGGACAAGAGCCATATGATATCGTACCTACGTAAGAGGGATCTGCTGGCCGAATATCCTCTTCATCGGGTGTTCGCCATGGACGGGAGCGTCATCATAAAGGATTTCGCCTTCGCTCCTCTGGTGCGTAAGTTCCTTGACAAGGAATAGCTCGTTCCTTCTTGAACCGCGAGCAGATCAGATATTCTTGAACCGCGAGTTCATACCTTCTTGAACCGCGAGTCCAAATTCTTGAGGATCTCGGGAATAGTGGTATACTCCATATCCTCCATGGGCAGACGATGTGGCTCGAACGGTCCGTGCCTCCGCATGTAATCCGCTATCTCCCCCGCCTTCTTTCTGGCAGGCTCATATGCGGGGTCGTCGAAGAGGTCCGAGGGCATGCCCAACATCGCATTCGCCACCTGGAATCCCAGGGCGCCCACACGGGGAGGTCCGTCGAACCGTGTGCATCGGGCATCCTTTATGCCCACAGGCATGAGAGGACCGTTGTGGCTTCCCCTCATCCATCCGCTCACGAGATGCGGGAAGGCAAAAGGCTCCAGTATCTCTCCCAATGCCGGTAGGCCGCTTTGGGCCCTCACGAGGGCCACAGGGTCGTCCTTTCCCACATACTTACCAGCTATGTGGAACAGCTTATCAGTGGATACAACAGCCACGGCCTCGTCCGTTGGCAGCTTCCCGCCCTCCTTGGGGAACACGCGCTTGATGACGTAGCGACTCTTGGCGCCTATGAGCGCAAGTATATCATATGTCTCCTCCGGGGCATTGAGGAACACTGCCTTATCCTCTTGTATATCCCATATCTCAAATATAAAACCGGCGTGTGCGGCGGGATCAATGACCAGACCGGGGGTGTTGAACGGGTCCGCGAACATGCGGTATATGGGCAGGTTGAATGCGCCTGGCTCGGTCTTGTCCATCATGAAAGCGACCACTGGCTCCGAAGGTCTCTCGGTGAACTCGAACTCCGCACATCCCGGCCCCATGCCCTTTATATTGCCGGAAAATGCGTCAGCAAGAAGATCCTGGCCTGCGCCATAGAGCTTCATCTCCTTGGCCTTTTTGGCGCCCTTGATGAACGTGTCCCAGGCGAGTTTGTGTATCCTCTCATTTCCCTCACCCTTGGTATGGGTCATGATGAGTTCCAGATCATCTCCCACATGGGTCACATGGAAATCCATTATTAGGTCGCTCTTCACCGCCTTCTCCAACTCCTGCGACGCTATCTTCATCAATTCCGGATGAACAGTGGAATGGCCTGGCCATCCTCCTATATCAGCTTTTATCAGGCTTACCGTCGTCTTCGCTACAATCGCCATATGAATACTCTCCGAAGCGGGGCATGATGATGGAGCATAAAAATGTTACCGGCACTTTCACCTGCTTGCTCCCCCTCCCTCTTACCCCTAGCCCCCCCCGCGCCGACCAAACCCGCTGACACACCATCCTCACTTTCACCCACCCCCATTGTTCTTCCTTATCTACCCCTCCCTCCAATAACATATATCATGGGCCTTCACGAGAAAGTGCGCATATTATCAGACGCGGGCAAATACGATATCTGTGCCAGCACAAGCTGCGCCAATCCCCCTGCGGTCCGACCGAACGCCTCCATAGGCAACGTCATGCCACCTGGCGTGTGTCACAGCTTCACCCCTGATGGCCGGTGTGTAAGCCTGTTCAAGGTACTCTACACCAATGCCTGCAGCATGGACTGCACCTATTGCACCAACCCCACATGCCACCGGAAAGAAAGTTTTCAGCCCAAAGAGCTATGCGATGCCTTCATGAGCCTGTACATGCGGAACTACGTGGAAGGCATGTTCTTGAGCAGCGGGATAGCCCGGGACCCGGAGCGCACCATGGACGACATACTGGAAGCGATAGAACTGTTGCGGAACAAATACCGCTTCGGGGGCTATGTACACCTCAAGATATTGCCCGGCGCCAATCTGGACCAGATCAAGAGGGCTACGGCCATCGCAGACAGGGTGAGCATAAATGTGGAGGCCCCCTCCTCCTCCCTCCTATCTTCCATAGCTAGCAATAAGGAATATGGGAACGATATACTGCTGAGGCAGCGATGGATAAAGGAGAGCATAAAGAAGGGGGGAGCTCCGGCTGGACAGACCACTCAATTCGTCGTCGGGGCTGCGGGGGAGAACGACCGCGAGATCATCGACAGACTTTGGATGGAATATAGGGATATGAAGCTAAAAAGAGGATATTTCTCGGCATTCAACCCCATAAAGGAGACGCCCATGGAGAAAGAGGATGGAACGCCGCTCTGGCGGGAACATCGATTGTACCAGACCGATTGGCTGCTGAGGGTCTACAAGTTCCCTAGGAGGGAGGTCTACGGGGTCTTGGATGACGATGGGATGTTGGAGAACATGGACCCAAAGCTCGCACTGGCCCGGCGCACATTCGATCGGCCCGTGGACCCGAACGAGGCAGACTATCGATCCCTCCTACGCATCCCAGGGATAGGACCCACGAGTGCTAGCAGAATATTGGAGCACAGAAAAAGAGGAGGACGCATAGAGAACATTCGCACCCTCAAGAGCATGGGCGCAGTCGCGAACAGGGCTCGCCCTTTCCTCATGCTCAACGGATGGCAGGCAAGCATGGAGAGGTGGTGGTCATGAGACAGGGACCCAGGAGAGGATGGCTCATGTTCCACCTCCCCCGCCACGAAAGATGCTCAAGCCTTTTCATCGAGAAGGTGCGGCACATACCCGACAGCGATCTGGATGCCCTATCATCCCCGGAGGCCAGGAAGGCATACAATATGGCCCGGGAGGTGGCGGGGGATAGCCACAGGACCCTAGCATATATACGGTTCCAGCTTTTTCGAGAACGGGTGCTGTGGAGTGAGGCAAAGCCCAAGCATAGAGTGGAGGATATGGTGTTCTCCTACCTTCGAAAGAGATATCCACATTTCGGCCTGGTGCTCAAGACCCAGAGAGGATATTTCGGGGTGTGGCCCGACGGCGAACTTATACGATGGCCTGTGGAGAAGGATATGAACGATGTCCTTGCAGAGGTAGCGGCGAAGGTGCCGGAGAAGGCCGTGTGGTGGGACGACCAGGGTGAAGGCCTATGGGACACATTCTACAACAGCCAGTTCATTTCTTCTCGAAAGAACTTGCCGCTTTTTTATAAGGCCATGCCCAAATACTATCTAGAGAACTTCCCTGGCCTCGGAGTGGAGTGTCGCAGGGTGGAGAACGGAACACTGGATGCCTATATCGAGGAGGTCTGAAACTCTGCCGCGACCACCGCCTTCACTTTCTCCACGGCCTCCGGGACCGTGCTCACCACCACCGACCACATGGGTACGGTTCGCTTCTGGACAGCCGCGCTGATGGTGCTGTATGCGGAAAGCGGGAATATGGTGCTGCCATCCGTGACCTTGATCTCCGTCTGATCTATCCTGGGCTCGGAGAGCAAGAGGGCCGGGAGAGGGATATCCACTATAACTCCTCCCGAGGCTATACCCGCCCTACGCGCCAGATGCTCTTCCATCTGCCTGAGGACATCGGGTTTGGAGAGTTCGGTGAAGAACTCCTTCTCCTTCTCATTCAGGTCCCGCGGGGTCCTGGCATAGACCGTCTTGTAGAGAGAGCGGTATCTTATGCGATCCACCATATCCCGTTGGAACCCTCCCTGCATGGTCAGCCATTCAAGGAGCTGTCCATCCATCATGCCCTGGACATCCATGACCTCATTCGGAGCGCGTTCGACTGCCTTCACCAACATCTGCTGCGATATCCTCACGGTCTTATGGAAATACACGGAGGAATACATAAGACTCCTGGCAACAAGCATGCCCTCCACGGCCGTCAATCCCTTCAGATTTACAACCATCTCCTCATCGAAGAGCTCCAGTGTGTTGAGCAGACGGGGGAGATCGATGGTTCCCAGGGCCACGCCCGTATAATGCGCATCCCTCAATAGATAATCCATCTGGTCCGCATCCACGACCCCATGGATGATCTGGTTGAGATATCGCTTCTCCCCTTCAAAGCGGCGCATCTCCTGACTGTACCACATCTTCAGCGTGGTCTCTGGGGAAGAGTCCTCGCTTACGAGTTCCGCCACCTCCTTCGGTTCCAGACCATTCTCTTCCAATATCTCAGGGATCCTTCCCCATTCACCAACCACTCCGCCCGGCTCATATTCTCCCCTTATCATAGATTTGGTGATGTCCATATGGTCCTTGCCAGTGCGCTTATACAATACTCCTTCCAACGCGTGGCTGAACGGTCCGTGGCCCAGATCGTGCAAGAGCCCTGCGGTAGCCACCCTTCTCCATTCCTCTTCATCCAATCCCAGGTGCCTCGCCATACGAGAGGCGACAAGCCCCGTCCCCAGGCTGTGCTCGAAACGGGTGTGGTTGGCACCAGGGAACACCAGGTATGCGGTGCCAAGCTGTTTTATGCTGGCCAGCCGCATCATCTCTGGGGTGCCCACAAGGTCCACCCACATCTTGTCGAGCCGTATCCCTCCGTGCACCGTATCATGTATCACCTTGTACTTGGCCATGCAAAAGGCAGAGGGCAACTATGGTTTAAATACCCCTCCATCCAATGAAGGCACATGAGCAACGAAGTGATCGTGGCCGCCACCGGCGCCTCGGGAATGCCCTATCTCCTCCGCCTTCTGGAGGATCTGAAAGCCGCCGGGGTGAAGGTGCACTTTGTGGCATCGGGTAATGGAGAGAAGATACTTTTGCATGAGACCGGAAAGAACATGGAGGACATAGCGTCCCTTGTTCAAGAAACATATGATAACGGCGACCTCTCCCCTCCCATCGCCTCGGGCAGCATAGGCTTCGAGGCCATGGTCCTCGTCCCTTGCTCCATGAACACACTGGCAAAGATATCCGTGGGCGTGGAGGACTCGCTCATAACACGGTTGGCCGTGGTGGCGCTCAAGGAGCGAAGAAAGCTCATACTGGTCCCAAGGGAAACACCTCTCTCGGACATACATCTGGACGCCATGGCCAAACTATCCAGAAGTGGGGCGGTCATAATGCCAGCCATGCCGGGATTCTACAACAAGCCGACGAGAGTGGAAGAGCTAGTGGAGTTCATGGTGGGCCGGATGCTGGACCACATCGGTGTGGAGCATGGATATGCCCGGTGGGAAGGGGAGTAGAGAGGGGCACAGGTCGACTTTGACCATCACCCTCTGGCACGGGGGGGAAACCCACTCATGCCCTACGGCTTCCATATCGCTTTGCCCAGAGGCATAACGGTCTTTCCGGCCATGGCATTGATGAGCACCGCACCAGCGGCGTAGAATGACAATAGGGCTACCACGGCCAGGAATATGCCGACGAGGGCGGCGGAGGTGCCGTAGAACACATGGAACACCAGGGCCGCCACTGCTAGGTCTATGAATATCAGGATAGAGAGCAACGCTTTGTTCGTCATGAGCGATGCAATGGTCACCAGGAACGAGAAAGCCAATATTCCTACAAGGCCAAAGCCGTAGTTGGCGAGGTCGAACGCCGCATCGGTGAATATGGTGATGTACAGGGTGAGGCCCACGGCATACCAGAGCATCGAATATGTGGTGAACACCGTAGCTCCAAAGATGTTATTCCGTTTGAAGTCCATTATTCCTGCTATGAACTGAGCCGTTGCGCCAAAGAATATTACCCATGGGATCATGAGCGATTTTGCGGAGGCATCGGTGAATCCCAGGTCCGTGGTAGCGAGCACCAGGGCCGCTATGGCTAGGCCAAAAAGGCCCAGCGCCGCGGGCTCTGCTGACAGTCCGGGAAGCTCTTTGATGAATATGTCTCGTGATGTGTTACTTTGGGTCATGCGGCGGAATAAGCAGGTATGGTATATATCTCTGGCGGAGCAGAAACGTGGGGAAATGGGAAGACCATGTTGCAAATCCATCTACCTGAAGCTCACCCGTTTGCTCAGCATCATGGGCAGCGGCAGGGGGCGGTGTGGATATCCCTCGGTCTCTTTCCTTATCCGTTCCGACAGCTCCTCTGCGGTCATGTGCTCCTGCTCACCAGAGCTCCTGACCCTCACGGCCAGTTTCCCGCTCTCCTTCTCCTTCTGCCCGTAGACAACAATGAAGTTTATCCAATCCTTCTCGGCTTCCCTTATCTTCTTGCCGAGGGTCTTGTCCCGATCATCCACATCCGCCCTAGCCCCCATTCCTTGTGCCAGGTCTGTGCAGTCCTCCACCATGCTCTCGTTGACAGGTATGAAACGAACCTGTGTAGGGCTGAGCCATAGTGGCAGCATGGGTCTTTTCTTCTGCGACTCACGCTCCAGCAATGCATATATCACACGTTCTATGGCGCCGCTCGGGGAAAGATGGAGTATGACCGGATAGGCCTCCTGACCTTGGCGGTCTATGTACGTGATCTCGTAGTTCTTGGCGTTCTCCGTATCTATCTGGTCGGTGGTCAGGGCCGCGGCCTTGTCCAGGCTGTCTATATAATTGAATTCGTATTTCATGAGGAAGTAGAAGAGCTGATCCTCCCACATCTCCACCAACGCGGGCTTGCCCCATTCCTTCACAAGCTGGAGGACATATTCCTTGTTCTCCTCCCAAAAGGGGCGGGTGATGCGTATTGCCAGCTCCATCTCCTCCGGCATCTTGAACCCCGTGGCCCTCTGTATATCAACTGCCAATCTGAAGCGGGTCAACAATTCCTCTTTAGCTTGGTCCACATCGGCGCATATAGCGTGGCAGTCAGGCATGGTGAAAGCCCTGAGCCTGCGTAGACCACTGAGCTCGCCGCGCTGCTCCACCCTGAACGAATAATGGGTCATCTCATACAATCGGAGGGGGAGGTGGCGATATGAGATGGTAGCATCATGTGCCATGAGGAACTGACCAAAACATGCTGCGAACCGAAGAAAGACACGTTTCTGCGGTGTCTCGATGGTGTACTGGCGGGCCGGGAACCGTTCCAGATACTTCTTGAGGCTGGGATGTTCGTAGTCATACATTATAGGGGTCTCTACATCCATGCCCCCGTATTCCAGGACCTTCTGGTTGACCAGCTCCTCCAAGAGCGCCTTGATCATCCTGCCTTTGGGATAGAAACGGAAGTGCCCAGGGTCGCTCCCCCCCTCATAATCCACAAGCTCGTGGCTCTGCATTATCTTGATGTGTGGAGGGCTCTCCGGTGCCTTTCTGACCTTTGCGTGCTCATGGCCATAGAACTTCTCCATATTGGAGCCGGTCTCGAAGACATATCCCTCCGCAGGGTGCAGGACGCCTTCCACATCCAGGACGTACCATTCGGAGGTGAGCTTCTTCTCCGCCTCCAGGGCCTGACTCTCTTTTGCCTCGGCCCCTATGTCCCTGGACAGTTCGGATAGGGGATGGCCTTTGCAGGATATGTCGAAGGCCTTGTACCATCCGAATGGCGAGCGGTAGACCTCCCAGCCCTATTTCGCCAAACTGTTCTTGATACTCTGCAATACGCGTACGGCTACGGCGGGGTAGGATAATTCAGACCTCAGGTGTGCATATGGATATATCATTATCCTCTCAGCTTTCACCTGTCCAGCCACGGATGCTATCTCGCTGGCCGCGTTCTCCACTACGCCCTTCTCATTGGCCGCGTCCTTCTTCTCCACGGCACT
>DAOVJP010000282.1 GCA_030673205.1 Thermoplasmata archaeon | reverse complement strand
GGGGGCGGCGCTGGACGTGTATGAAGAGGAGCCGGAGGTCTATGGGCCTCTGAAAGGGATGGAGAACGTGGTCCTCTCCCCCCATCTGGGAAGCGCCACTGATGCGGCCAGGCTCCAGATGGCGGAGATGGCGGTAGATAACATGTTGGACGCCCTAGCCGGGCGGCGGCCCAAGCATGTGGTGAACCCGGAGGCCTTTGACAGATGAGCACTCGGGAAAAATTGGAGGCAGCC
Source organism: Thermoplasmata archaeon (assembly GCA_030673205.1). Taxonomy (GTDB): domain Archaea; phylum Thermoplasmatota; class Thermoplasmata; order JAGHBH01; family JAGHBH01; genus DAOVJP01. Next base: position 2,502 of record DAOVJP010000282.1, on the reverse strand, counting down.
TTCCGGGCGGGGGTGGACGCGGTGGAACCCCGGAAGCTGGTACGGGGATGGCTCGAAGAGCATGAGATAGGACCGAGCATGTTGATCGCCATTGGGAAGGCGGCACCGGCCATGGCACAGGGTGCGCTGGATACGTGTGATGTAGAGATGGGCGTGGTGGTTACCACTAGAGAGCAGGCGGATGCCGTCTTTCCATTTCCTGTTTTCGGCGCTGGGCATCCGCTTCCGGACCAGATAGGTTTGGAGGCGGGAGAATATGTGGAGGAGGTGATGAAGAATACCAGGGAGGACGATGTTGTGCTCGTTCTCATCAGCGGTGGCGGCAGCGCCCTCTTGCCCTCCCCCCGACCACCCCTTACTTTGGAAGGGCTTATGACGATCACTGAGGCGCTGTTGGAAAAGGGCGCTTCCATACAGGAGATGAACACCGTCCGCAGGCACCTGGAAAGGCTCAAGGGAGGGGGTTTGGCCAGGATATGCAAGGGCCGCATCGTGTCCCTCTTGATAAGCGATGTCATAGGGGACCAGTTAGAGTCCATAGCCTCCGGGCCCACCGCCCCTGATCCGTCCACATGCAAAGATGCCCTTGACATACTGGACAAGTATGGAGCCCGTATGTCGGATGGCGTGAGGGAACGCCTTCAGGATGGCGAATGGGAGAGCGAAAAGCCCGACATCCCCCTGTGGAGCCGCGTGGAGAACCATATACTAGCTAATAACAGGACCGCGGTGGAGGCGGCTGCAAGAAAGATGGAGGAACTGTTCGGCAGGAAAGCGTGCACGGTCCCTGAACCATTGATAGGGGAAGCGTGGGAAGAGGGAAAGCGCTTCGCCGAGCTGGTGGAAGAGAAGAGCCTGGTGGCTGCCGGAGGGGAGACCATTGTAAGGGTTCGAGGAAATGGAAAGGGAGGGAGGAACCAGGAGATGGCGCTCTCCGCGTTGGATGCTGGCGGAGGCGCGAAAGGGGCTTTGTTGTTCGCCTCCACGGATGGTAGGGACGGGCCAACGGATGCCGCCGGAGCGTTCTGCGATATGGAGGTGAAGAGAAAGGGGAAAGGGTTGGAACCCCGTGCGTATCTGGATGACAATGACAGCTATGGCTTTTTCTCTAGGACAGGGGCTCTTCTGATAACGGGGTCTACGGGCACGAACGTGTGCGATCTGGCACTGGGAGCCTGGGAGGATTAGAATCCATCCAAAGCCTGCTACTACACGATCAAAATTCATCCAAAGCCTGCTGTCCCATATTCAACATACTTTATGCCCATCTTCCTCTCCTACCTCAACCGTATCGCGCTCTCCGGACACAGTTCGTGGCAGCAGAAACAGCGAATACATTGTTTGTAGTCCATCACCGCCTTGCCGTTCTTCATGCTTATGCAATTCCGCGGACAGGCACTGGCACATTCGCCGCACCCCGTACACTTCTTCCTGTCCACCACGGGTTTGGTATACCTGTTGGCGTACAGGTCCAAGAGGAAGGCGGGGACGGGAAAGATGTTCCCCTTCTTCCTCTTCGCAGGCTCGAACCGTATGTCCTCGAAGTTTGCCAGCGCGTTCCCCTTCACCTCCACATCCTCCAACCTTCCAGTGCCCAGTCCCCTGGCCACCGCCCTCTCGGTCGTGGTGGATGTCAATGGGTCGAGGCCTACCAGGCTGCACGCCACCACGTCCATTGCGACACTGTCCGAGCTTGTCAGTATCGCCCCGACCTTCTTGGGTCGCCCGGCGGAAGGCCCCTGTCCCTCCATCCCTACTACCGCGTCCATGATGGCCAGGGTCGGTGGTGTGCATGTTAGGATGTCAAGGAGCATGTCGGAGAAATCCTTCACATCGGGGAGTTTAGCGTGGTATGTGGCCTTCACCAGTCCCGGCACCACCCCATACATGATCTTGACGCCTCCGGTGAACCCGGTGAGCACATGTGTTTTCAACCGGGGCAGGGAGATGATCTTGTCTGCCTCCAGTGCCGCGTTGATGATCTCGAAGGAGTGCACGAGATGGCCATGTGGGTTGGGCGCGCGGGTGTACCCAGTATCCCAGTTCAGTTCGGCCCCCGTACCCTCTATCGCCTCGTAGACGCCGCTCTTCCTGTAACACTTCTCCAGCCGCCCCTTGGAGAAAGGGCCTCCGGGGCTGTCCCCCACCACCACACTGGCCCCCACCTCTTCGATGAGTTGGAGCACGGCCCGTATGACCGAGGGATGGGTGGTCACCGCCTTCTCCGGCTCGGAGGGCCGAAGCAGATTGAGCTTGAGGAACACCTTCTCTCCAGGGGCTACGAAACGTTCCATGCCTCCGAGTTCATGGAGCGAGCGCTCGACAGCCTTCTTCACGGAGAGGGCATCATAATCAGGGCAGCGGCTCAATGATACGACAGGTCTTCCCAAAGGTCATACCTCACAAGTGTTCGCGGATTGGATGGGGATTACTTATAGTTTGCAGAGGGGGCGGGGGGTGGAGGAAGATGTAGAAAAAAAAGAACAAGAAGAGGGTTAATAT
>DAOVJP010000109.1 GCA_030673205.1 Thermoplasmata archaeon | reverse complement strand
TGCAGAGGCCCCGCTTGAGCCTGAACCCACGCCTGCCCCAACTGAACCTGAGCAGCAGTTCGAGTGTCCTCTTTGTAAGGCTATGGTGGATATGTCTGCTACTTCTTGTCCTAGTTGTGGTGCGTTGTTCGTGGAGGAAGAGGCGCCCACCCAGTTCGAGTGTCCTCTTTGTAAGGCTATGGTGGATATGTCTGCTACTTCTTGTCCTAGTTGTGGTGCGTTGTTCGTGGAAGAAGGAGAGGAGGCAGGGCCAGCGCCTACACCACCCGATGTGGGTGTTGAACCTGCTCCCGAGGCTCCTGAAGAGGCTCTGCCTGTGCCTAGTGCTCCCGTGTCTGAGACTCCTGTTGTGACTCCGCCTGCGCCCGAGCCCACATCTGCCCCAGCAAAAAATGGAAAACCCGTCTCTTTCATGGAGAAGATGAGGAAGATGAGGGAGGCATCGGAGGAGGAAGCTGTGAAACCTTCCTCACCTGCCGAGACTGGCCCTCCCGTTTCGCCTCCTACTCCTGCGCCCAAGCCCACCCCTGTGGCAGCCCCGCCTGCACCTGTACCCGGGGAAAAGACGAAGCGTCCGGTGCGTCGCGCTAAGAAGAAAGTGGTGAAGAAGGCTAAACCAACCCCTCCACCTGCTGAGCCTGTTGCTCCAGTTGAGCCTGTGCCTGAGCCTGCCCCGGTTAAACCAAAATCAGCTCCTGTTGCACCAAAGGCACTTCCCTCTCCAAAAGAACGCTACAAAGAGCTTGCCTCCTTGGTGGAAGAGGTCAAACCTCTTCTATTTGAGGCCAGGCGCATGGGTTTGGACGTTGGGCGGATGAAAGGCCTGATAGCGCAGGCCATAGCCGCTGGTAGGGAGAAAGATTATGACAAGGCGATACTGCTGGTGAAGGAGAGCAGAGATTCCACAGGGAGTTCCATTTCCAACAGGATATCTGCTTTGATGAAGGAGTTGAGAGGAAAGAGGAACACGGCCAAGAAAACAGGTGCTGATGTGTCAAAGATCGACCAGATGGTCGCTAGGGCACAGGATTCCCTCAAACGCAAGGATTATTCCAATGCGTACAACATCGTTCACCAAGCAATGGAACAAATTCCGGCAGCGCCTGCTGGTGAGTCTGCTCCAGTGCCCGAGCCTGCTCCGATAGCGGATATTGCCCCAGACTCTCCTCCAAAAGCTGCGCCTGTTCCTTCTGGCCCCGTATCGCCTGCTGTGGCGGTGAAAGCAGGGACCTTGCATCTGATAGAGGAGACGATAGCCAGGGCTGCATATCTGGGTTTCGAAGTGAAGGACATTGACAAGATGGTGGAGAAGGCCTCTGTCTTGGTGAAGGAGGGCAAGCACAAAGAGGCGGAGCCCTATATAAGGAATGTCCAGGGGTTCATAAATTCTGAGATACCGGGCATGGTGGCAGAGTTCATGGCGGGGGCCAAATCCCTCTTGATAGAGTCCAAGATGCTGGGTAAGGATATAACCAAGGCCATCGGATTGGTCAAAGAGGCGAAGGTGGCGGCCAAGAAGGAGGATTATTCCCAGGCATTGGAATACCTCGCGGCCTTCAGGAAAGAGATATAGATAGGACTAGAGGTAGGATAGGACATCCATCTCTCTTTCTAATATCTTCACCTGTTGCTTATCGAGAGTATCGGGACTGAGGGAGACTATAAGCACAGCATCGGTCTCGGCCACGGTATCCACCATGCGCCTTAGGAATTTTGTGACCGAATCAAAGCTATTGGAACTGGCTAGATAGTCCAGTCCATCCAGCAAGACCACTCCGTTCTCGTTGTCCTCCAAAAAGCCCCCCATTTCCCACATGAGTTTCTCCAGGGCGGGTTGTATGGTCTTGTTCTTCTTGCTATCCCTGTCGGTAAGCCAGTATATGTCTGCCAGGTGCTTTATCTTGTGTTCCCGCTCCACTCTAGAGGGGTTCGTGCGTATGACCGCCATTCCCTTGCCAGCATTTTCGCTGGAGAGGGTCTTTTTGAACAGCCTCACGGCGCCCTTGAGTGTGTTCTCCTCCACCAAATAGCTGTGGCCGGGTCTCAACTCTTCTTCTTGCTTCTTCTTTTCCGAAGCCTTGGCCTTTCCTTTTGTTCTCTTCTTCTTTTCCGAAGCCTCTTTCTCCCCTTCTTCTTCCTCCTCCGAGATCAGATCGCTGAGCACCTCTCTTGCCAGTTCCAGGTCCATCTCCCTGTTGGTGAACGAGGAGAAGGCCACCACCTTGTTCAGGGATCCTTCCAACTCTCGTATGTTGGAGGTTATGGAACGGGCTATGAGGGCTATGACCTCCTCATCCACATGGAGCCCCCGGTCATCTTGCTTCTGCTGCAGGATGGCTAAACGTGTCTCGTAATCCGGTAGCTGTATCTCCACTATCAGCCCTCCCTCGAATCGGGATACCAGACGCTGTTTCAATGTAGGTATCTCCTTCGGGGGGCGGTCGGAAGCCAGCACGATCTGCTTGTCCACAGTGTACAGCGAGTTGAAGGTGTGGAAGAACTCCTCTTGTGCCCTCTCACTCTCTGCCAGGAACTGGATATCATCCACTACGAGGATATCCGCCTGTCGGTATTCCGTACGGAACTCGTCCAGCGTTCCTTTCTTCATATGCTCTACGAGGTCGCTGATGAACTGCTCCGTGGTGAAATAGGATATCCTCATACCCGGATGCTTTGAGATAATTTGGTTGGCAATAGCATTTATAAGATGGGTCTTTCCCAGTCCAGGGCCGCTCCAGATGAACAATGGATTGTAGGTGGTGGCCGGTTCCTCTGCAACAGCCACCGCCGCGGCATGGGCGAAGTGGTTGCTGTTCCCGATGACGAAATTATCGAATGTGTAATCGGCGTGTAAATTAGTTGCGAGATGCTTCTTGGAGGAGGTGTCTTCCGAGCACCGCTTGCACGCGCCTAGGTCATCCAACAGTTCTCCGCAACGGAGGCACCTTTTTTCCTCCTCTTCTTCTTTTCCTTCCTCTGCCTTTTCACCCGTTTTCTCCTTTCCTCCCTCTCCCTGGTACTTTATCACAAGGTCATAGACCTGTTCTGCCTTCTCCTTCCTCTCTTTCTCTTCCTTTCTAGCAGACAGTTCTTTCAACTCCTCGATCGCCTTCTTTTCCTCTTCCTCTCTCTTCGTTCTGTCGGCCTTCTTCTCCATTTCTCCAAGTATACTTTCGACCTCCGAGATACGGAGCGGGTCTCTGAAGAGGGCCTCCACCGTCTTGATGTCTTCCTTCGACAGCATGGGTTCCAATTCCTTGAGGCGTCTCTTCTCCTCCTCCATTCTGTTAACGGCCTCCTCCATATCGGCCAGGTTCTTCCTGATCGCCTCATCATCTCCCTTCAAGAGGGCCTCCACATCTATGGAATATCCGCTGGCGTTTATCTCTTCCAGTCGGGTGCGAACGGCCTTTATCTCCTCTCCCTCTTTCTTCTGCGTGGTCTTTCCCCATGCTAGTATGGCTCTTCTTGAGCTTCTTCGGCTAGCCGCTGCGGCCGGAACCTGCTTTTCTAGGTTATCCAGGATCGTGGTGACATCAACATTGGTGTGTATCTCTATCGTGCTGCTCAAAAGGGCTCCACTCTCGTATATCGCCTTCATCGCCTGGTGGCCTCTGGTCTCCTGGCCGCCATCCCGGTTCCTGTAGAGGTATAGTTTTGTCTCTCCATCCAGGAGAAAGATCAATCCCTCGGTGCCTGTCTCTCCCCCATGTATCACCCGTACATAGCCTGTGAACCCGAACTTCTTCACCCTCTCTATCACGGGCCTAAGCTCATTTGGTCCCCCGCTGTGGGTTTTTGCTATGTTACCGGCTGGAATATCCACCGTTGACCTCCTGTATGGTTACGAGAGATGGCTATACAAAGAGATGGATATAGAGTTTTGCTTGCAACATGTTGCATGCTCAGAGGAAAGTGGAGTTTTCTTTGTCGTAGATCCATCACATTTATGATGGTCTCACACAATCCCCCAGGCATGCTCACAATTGCCCACGGTGTGACCGATGTCATCGAGGTCTATCCTCTTATCTCCATCTTTGAACTCGAACTTTGTCACCCAACAGGGATATTCGTTGTAATGGAGTATGGTGCTGGATATGCCGAGCAAGGGCTGTTTGATCCTCCAACATGCACGGCTGTATGCGGTCAACTCGAGGTCCAGCTCCTTCCCCTCCTCCTTCCCATGCAGGCGGAACACAGGTAGATCGTCCACGTACCTCCGTTCCACCTTGAACTTCTTGATCTTGTGAAGCTGTCCATCCGTGGGGTCGTAGACATGAAGGCCCCGGCTCAGTTTTTTCCATCCGTGGTCGAGCCAACTCCCGTGTTCGTATCTCCTTCGAAGCATGGGCAGGCCAAAATGCGGCACGAAATAATCCAGATAGTATCCGTTCTCGCTGTGCAAGAACGCCCAGTACCAGGGGCTGGTGGGAGAGTTGATGCGTACGTTCTGGAAATAACAGGAGCCTTTCACCTCCTCCTCCCCATCGCCTATGTTCATCTTTCCGGAGCAGTTTGCCCTCTTGACCTTGTACATCTGGTAGGCCAGCTTCCCGACGTACTTCTTTCCTGTGGGGATTATGGAGGACAGGTGTTCATCGTAGGGGCTGGAAGAGATGTATACATCAACTCCGTTCTCGTTCTTGAACTTCACTGAGAAGAAGTTCCCGCTTTCCTTGCCGCGGAAGATATAATTTCCGTTGGTACCGACTAGGGTTACCTTCCCTTCTTCCTCGTTCCCCTCCACCCTTCCGTTGCCAGCGTCCACGATCAACGGGTCGTGCATCTTCTCTCCATCATAATACCATGCGGCGAACACACCCTGGAAAGAGGTGCCCTTCTCGTCATCCACTGGCTTTTCGGTCGACCCGCATTCACGGTCGTCCACCCACACCTTCTTGGCGTTCCGGGTGCCCCAGAGGCACATGAGCTGTTTCTCTTTGCCGCCAGGGTTCTTGAAGACGAAGAGCCACCACCACCACCACCAGGTGCGGTTCCGCAACTCCCCGTCCCTGTCTATCTGCCAGATATCCTTGAAATGCTCCATGCGCTCTACCCCGGGGGGATGGAGGTGCTAGACTTAGCTTTTTTGCTTAGTGCAAGAGGCCAGCATTGGATAGCTCGGTACGGAGGCGCTTGACGGCTATGTCGATGTCCTCGACCTTCTTGGCTCCGGTGCACACCACTTTTCCGCTTCCGAAGAGGAGCATGACCACCTTGGGGTCATATATCCTGTAGACGAGGCCAGGGAATTGTTCCGGCTCGTATTCTACGTTCTCCAGTCCCAGGCTTATGGCTATGGCGTTGAGGTTGAGATCGGATTTGAGGTCATACACCGCGACCATGTTCTGCACGGTTATCTTCGGCTCTGCATAGACATCCACGCCGCTGTTCTCGAGGGTGTCGCGGACCGTGGTGATGCAGGTCCGCACGTCCTCCAGGTTCTTGGCGCCGGTGCAGTTCGCCTTTCCGCTCCTGAAAATGAGCATGGCCGTCTTCGGCTTTTTCAATCGGTAGATGAGCCCAGGGAATTGTTCCGGCTCGTATTCGGCACCATCCAGT
>DAOVJP010000010.1 GCA_030673205.1 Thermoplasmata archaeon | reverse complement strand
CGATACTGGGCGCCGCCCTTGAAACAATAGATAGGGTGGGCCCGTGCAGAGCAGACATAAAAGTGGCCAGCATCGAGGACACCAGGGTGAAGAAGAGAAACTTCATCGTGGATAGGGCAAAGGACCTTCTGGGCAAGATGCTGACAGACAATAAAGAGGTTGGAGTAGGCATCTTGGACTCCGTGCGCCAGTGTATGCAGGAAGAGGAGATAACCAGCTTTGGGAGCGCCAAACTCCCCGCTGGCCCGAACATAGAGACCTCGGACTCCATAATCCTCGTGGAGGGCAGGAGCGATGTGCTCAACCTGCTGAAATTTGGAATAAAGAACACGGTTGCTGTGGAAGGCACCAGTGTCCCGGAGAGCGTAACTGAACTTTCCAAGAAGAGAACGGTCATCGCCTTCGTGGACGGTGACAGAGGGGGAGAATTGATACTCAAAGAGCTCCTCCAGGTAGCGGAGGTGGATTTCATCGCGCGAGCCCCCAGGGCCCACGAGGTGGAAGAGCTGACCCAGAAGCAGATCGTAAAAGCTTTGAGGAACAAGATCCCCGCGGAGCAGTTCATCGAGATGTACTCTCTGGACAACGGGAAGAAAGGCCCGGGGCCCGGCAGGGAGAAGAGAACGGCACGACAGAGGGACCAAAAGGATGACAGAAAGGGGCAGAAGAAGGATGACCGACCCCAGAACAAGCCCAAGAAAGAGGAGAAAAAACTCTCGCCGGAACTGGAGGTCTATCGCAAGAAGCTGAAGGAGATAGCCGGAAGCCACGAGGCCGTGCTTTTGGACGAAGAGGGAAAGGTTGTGACCAAGACCCCCATCAATGCCATGTTCCCTGCGATCTCCGATAACAAGGGTAAGTTCACCGCCGTGGTGATGGATGGGATAGTCACCCAAAAACTACTTGACACAGTTTCGTTAATAGATGTAAAGGCCGTTGTCGGGATAAAGACCGGTAACGTGACCAAGAAACCGGAATCTGTGAAGATCTGGACCAAAGAAGAGCTATGGTGAGATGGAGATGGAAGAGGATATACGACCTTTCCTAGATATCAAAAAAGGGTTCTCCCTAGAGGAACTGGGGACTACCGCAGAGGTGATGATCCCACATGATCCCTTATCCCGAGTGATAGGACAGGATGAGGCGATAGAGTTGACCCGCATCGCAGCCCGTCAAAGACGGCATCTACTCCTGGTGGGACCGCCTGGCACTGGAAAATCTATGATAGGCCAGGCGCTGGCCCTCCATTTGGCTCTCCCAGAATCGGAAACACAAGTGGTGCATAACCCAGAGAACCCCGAGAGACCTGTTGTGGAGATAAAGGGCCGAGATGAGGTGAAGGAGAAGCTCAAGGAGTTCCAGTCCGCAGAGGGCGACCTGATAGACCCCAAGGAAGCCCCTATAAACGTGGCCGAAAAGCTTGGGTTTCGCTGCATGAACTGTGGGACTTATTCCGAGAGCAAGGAGAGGATATGCCCGAAATGCGGGAGGAGCAAGAGTGCACAGACCACCTCGCAGAGCAATCTACCATTCGCTGATGTTCTAGGAGAGATGTTGGGGGCCCTCACCCCATTAGGACAAGGGAACGAGCGCGTGACCACCACTAGACGTCGTTTCGGAAAGGAGGAGGTCGTGGTCTTCGAGCGCACAGGCGAGATGATCCGCGAGTTGGACCAGAAAGCGTTGGAAAGGCGCAGAGAACTGGAAAAACTGAGCCCGAGAAAAGTCCTCGTTTCCATAGACAGAAAGCCTTTTGTTCTAGCCACCGGTGCCAGCGAAACAGAACTGCTGGGCGATGTGAAGCACGACCCGTATGGTGGACACCCGCAACTGGGCATACCCCCATATGAGAGGGTTGTCCCGGGGAGCATTCACGAAGCCCATGAGGGTGTGTTGTTCATAGATGAACTGCCGCATCTCGGACATCTGCAGACCTTTATTCTCACGGCCATGCAGGAAAAGGTGTTTCCCATAACCGGTAGGAATCCTCAAAGCGCAGGAGCCAGTGTCAGGGTGAATGATGTGCCATGTGATTTCATATTCGTGGGGGCATGTAACATAATAGACCTGCCCACTATCATTTCGCCGCTTCGCTCCAGGATAATAGGTTCAGGGTACGAGGTGCTTGTAAATACCACCATGCCCGATGATGAGCAGAATCGACTCAAACTGGTCCAGTTCATAGCCCAGGAGGTAGTCATGGATGGGAGGATCCCCCATGCCGATCGAGGGGCCGTGGAAGCCATTATAGGCGAGGCAAAGAAAAGGGCGAATACAGTTGACAAGAAAGACAAGGCATTGACCCTCAGGCTAAGAGAGCTTGGAGGTCTGATACGCACGGCAGGGGACATAGCTGTGGTGGAAGGAAAGGAAGTGATCACCGAGGAACTCATAACCAAGGCTCTCATCCGCAACAAGACGGTGGAGGAGCAGATCAAGGAGCGTTATGGTTCTTACCAAGGGGGCGTAGCCACTGACATGTCTGGAGCCCAGAGAAGCTCCAGTCCGTATCACTATTGGAACACGACATCCTATGATGATAGAAGTGGATATGGATAGCCGCACTCTTTGCGGAGTGCCAGAGATCAGCCTATGGCCTTGATCATTCGGTAGGCGCTATCGCCATTGGAATAGAAGTTGGGAAGCATGGTCGTTATGGAGAATCCTAGCTCTTTGTAGAATCCTATGCCGCCATCATTTCCCACCCTAACCTCCAGCGTGAGGCTCTTGAAACCCCTGGCTAGGAAGCGTGAAACGATCTCTTTCATGAGCGTTCGACCTATTCCACTCCTTCGATACTCCTCGTCCACGCTGAGCATCAATATTCTCAATGCCTGTGCCTCTGGCACGGCAACACAAAGCCCGGTCAACTTTGCATTATCATATGATACTATAAAGCCCTCAGGAACCACCTGGAATATCGCAGTGTATATGCCGGGGTTGTAGATCTCTCCAAGCGTCCTATTGGCTAGGACCATCACATCATGTAGATCTGATTGTCGAAAGGTCCGGATCACCATCATGGTCATATCCGCTGTACGGCCTCTAGTTGAGATATTATGTTCCAGATGAGAGTGCGGCCGTGGAGAGGGATATTTGGGTCGTTAGCCAACTCGTCCAATATGCTTATTGCGCCGGATGCACGGACATCCAGCGCCTCATTCTTCTTGTGGATAAGGGCCTTTGACTCCATTGCCCCTCTGCGAATGTTCCGGGGCACGGAAGTGTCTTCGGCCAGTTGATCCAATACAGACAGTATCTGATTGAGTTTTTCTTCCAATTCGCTCATGTTCAATCGCCTCCTTCTACTATTTTCCCTTGCTCTTTGTAGGGGGTGACCACCATCAATGTCTTTGTATCTTTTATCCCGTTTATCGGTGCTAGTTTTTCCATGACGAAGGTCTTCATCTCGTTGTAGCTGCCGAATCTCACCTTGCAGACGATGTCCGTATCTCCTGTGACCAAGAATACGTCCCTAGCCTGTTCAAAGGATGAGACCTTGGCGGCTATGATGTCTGCCTCTTTGGTGTCCACCTTCAATAGCATTATGGCTATGACCCGTTCTTCTTCATCGTAATAGGAGGAGAGTATTCCATCCATTTCCTCTCTGTTGTATCCAGCCATTTCTATTCCTCCGGCTCAATATTCTATGGTCCGTTCACCCGGCATAGGGAAGGTGGGATAAGAACCTTTTTGCTCGATGACGGGCGTTATGTGTTTGACGGTGGGTGTTATGTGTTTGATGGTGAATGCTGATATCGTACGTTTTCGACATATGCAAGGTCCGATTAGGACTTCGAAACACGTAAGATATCATATTTGAGCAAAATTCACAAGTAATAGCCCAAATAGCGAACAACTGTTGCCCCTCAAGACGAAAGACGTATATACAAGGGAGAACAATGCGGCGGCGTGCCTAAGTGGAATGAGTGGTCTACGAATGAAGATGGAACAGAGGAAATGAGGAAGAAGGTAGTGCTTCTAGGTGATGAAGCCGTTGGAAAGACCAGCCTTGTAAGACGGTTCGTCATGAACTCATTTGATGACAGATACCTCTCTACCATCGGGACGAATATGTACAAAAAGGAGATACAGGTTCCTTCCGAGAAATGGCCAATATCTGTTCACATGATGATATGGGATGTGATGGGGCAGAAGAACTTCGATATCGTGGTCGAGCCTGCACTCAAGGGAGCCCATTGTGTCATATTGGTCTGTGATTTCATGAGAAAGAGCACATTCAGAGGTCTATCCGATTATTGGATACCCAGAGTGGAGAAGTTTAGTCCAGGGATCCCTATGTGCTTCTTGTCTAACAAGTCAGATATGTTAGAGATGGCACAATTCAGCATGGAGGAGGTGGAGGAACTAGCTTCTCAATATGACTCTCTATCTTTTTCCACCAGTGCGAAGACAGGAGAGAACGTGGAGGAGGCGTTCCAGAAATTAGGCGCGATGATGCTGAATGTCGTGGTTGAGGGAAGGCGAGGGAAATGATCGTTGAAGAAGCGAATGAGATGAGGAAGAAGTTCGTTCTCCTGGGAGATGAGGCCGTTGGGAAGACCAGTTTGATACGAAGGTTCGTGACGGAGTCCTTCGATGACAAGTACATATCTACCATAGGAACGAAGGTGACCAAGAAGAACATGGATATGAGGAAGGACGGGCAGCTTTATTCTATTCACATGATGATATGGGATATGGTGGGTCAGAAGAATTTCAAACTAATACTGCGTTCTGCGCTCAAGGGAGCACAGGGGTTGATCATGGTATGCGACCTGACAAGAAGGAGCACTCTGGACAGCCTTATGGAATACTGGTTTCCAGAGGTGGAGAAGTGCTGCGGGAAAATTCCAATGGTCTTCCTAGCGAACAAATCCGACATCGTTGGAGAAGCACAATTCGAGTTGGAGGACCTGGAGGATGTTGCTCGACAACATGACGCCCTTTTCTATCTTACAAGCGCAAAAACGGGTGAGAACGTGGAAAGAACATTCCTCGCTCTGGGCAAGGCCAGCCTGGGAAGCGAAGGGAAAGAGCCCCAGAGAGTGTTTGATGAAAGCGTAGATGAGGTAAAAGGTGAGATCCACGTGGGAAAGGAGGCTCCCCTCATATCTGGTGTACTAGATGTGATAATATCGGATTTCACAGAGCAATGGAAGGAAGAGGAGGATGGGATGGCTGTGGTGAGACAGCAGGCTAAAATGTCCCAGTTGAACATCAGGAGCCCGACAACAGGACAGGTGTCATGTTTCATCAATCGCCTTGGGAAGGTGGAAGGGGGCTTTTTGAGGCCAGAAGAGGTGGCTGTCAATCAGAGTAGAAGAATGAAACTGCTGGGCAGAGTGTCTCCTCCAGAGACCATGCGGAGCTTCTAGGTCCATCGGGTCAACTTTCCCTCCCGCTCTGCTTTTCTTATTCCTGCCTTGAAGGCGTATATTCCCAGGGGGAAAAGGATAACGGCGAATATCGCCAGCGTCAATATTATACTCAATATCTCCGGACTAGCAAAGTCTGCTCCATTGATCAGGACCCGCCTTATTCCTTGTATGGCGTATGTTTGGGGGAAAAGCTTTGAGAGGGCGTAGAGCGGAGGGAAATGCGTTATGAATATCTCCGGGGGATAGAACACGCCTGAGACGAGACCGGTGAGGGTCACAACGAACCAACTGATGGGTTCCACATCTCCCTTTGCATTGATGAGGAAGAACATGCTGGCCGATATCAGCCCGATGCCGGATAGGGCCACTATGAGTATGAACAATATCACTATCAATATCAAGATACCTGCGGGGGACAATGCTATGGTCGCTCCGAAGACAAAGATACCAACTGCAAAGTATATGAGGACGTTGATGGAAGAATAGAGGTATGTCCAGACTATGGAGGAGAGGAAGAATGTTCCCATCCTCCCCGGCGAGGTTATGTACATCTCCAATTGGTTTTGCCAGTAGGAGTCCTGAAGCGTGCCCATGTATAAGGTAATGGTTATGACGATGTACTGGTTTATGATAACTCCTATGAGGACATAGGTGAAGTAGTTCGAACCAAAGTCCTGTTCCGCTATCGCTTTGGCTCCCCCTTCTCCGAAGATGAAATTGAAGAAGAACCATATGGATATGGCGATCATCATGGAAACAAGGGTGAAGAGGAAGCTGATCTTGAAGCGATACCACAATCTTCCCCTCCTGGCCACATAACTGGCCACATACTCCAATCTTTGTTTTGGAGGAAGGGAATGTTTCGTGTCTTCGGAAACGGAGGCCTGTGCTCTGCTCATTCCTCTCCCTCCACGATCTTCATGAACACATCGTTCAAACTGGGTTCTTTGATCTCTATGTTGAACAGCCGGTTATGGATGGCTATGGTCACCACAAGCTCGTTTATGTTGGACTTCACATCCCCCGTTACCTTGAGGAGCTGCTGTTTATCCCCCCTCTCCCATGTCTCCCCCATCCGCAATGCCTGCTCAACGAAAGAGAGGGCTTCGAGGTTGAAGATAAGGGTGTCCGTTACCTCGGATAGGCGAACAAGGGCGTATTCCCCCCCATACGTCTTTTTGATCTGTTCGGTCGGCCCCTCCACGAGCTTTTTTCCCTCGTCTATTATCATGATCCTGTCGCATATCATCTCCGCCTCCCACAGGTTGTGGGTGGATATGATGACGGTCTTTCCGGTCCCGGCCAATGAGCTCATTGCGAAATCCCGTATGAACTTGGCTGAGATGGGGTCTATGTTCGCGGTCGGCTCGTCGAACAGGTATATCGGACGGTCGGAGAGCAGGCACCTAGCCAGGCTCATCTTCTGTCTCATCCCCGATGAAAGGTTCTCCGGATATTCGTTCCTCTTCGTTTCTAGCCCAACGGCGGTCAGAGCCTCTTCTATTACGCTGTCTAGATCCTTCCATGGAACGCCCATAACCACCCCCCAATACCGCAGGTTGTGCAGTATGCTCAGCTTATAATCGAATATCACCCAATCCCCGCTTCTGGAGAGGTTCACCGAGGTGCGTGCCTTGTTCCTTTCTTTGAACAGATCATAACCGTTCACGGTCCCGGTCCCATGCTCCGGGATGAGGAGGCCAGCCATTATCTTCATGAGGGTGGTCTTGCCTGCGCCATTTGGTCCCAGTATGCCCAGTATCTCTCCCTTTCGTGCCTTGAGATCGATCCCTTTGAGGGCTTGCAGCTCTTCGAACCGGCTCTCTTCGCTTTTCCTTCTCCAGGCCCTGTGATCGGGGTTCCTGACCTTATATATCTTCTCGATCCCGCTGAGCTCTATCATCTTTTCCCCGTCTCTCCTATCCAAGAATGGATATATTCTATTTATAGGGCGGGGTTGCAGGGCAGGTATGGGGGCAGGGTTAGAGGGTGACTATGGAGTGGAGTTGCAAGGTAGGTCGAGTGGGCATATAGGGACTTGTTTCACATGGATATGGGAGAGAACGACCAACATGATTGCGAATATGGTATCAGATAGTCATTATGGTTGCGAATATAGCATCCGATAGCTATATCGATGACATGAATAGCACAACTGGAGCAGAAACAATTATATATGAGGAGCCTATTGTTATATACAATGGCATGGGAGGTCTGTGCCTAGGAGAGAAAGAAAATGTTTCCCCCCGGATTTAACCATTGTAATGCTAGTGCAAATGCGTGGCTTGCGGTGTATAAGCACAACAAGCACCAAGCAGAATGATCTAGCTGGCATTCGGATCGGAGGTCCAAGGCCGCTATTCGGCCGTATCGGGAGGCCAAGTGAGCCTCCACAACCCCCTTTTCTTTTCCATTTCTTCTATTGCCTTAGAGGATGGAGGCCTGCGCTGTGTCGTCGAACTCGGATAGAGATTCACCCCGGTTCACAATAGATAACCGGGGAAGAGATAGCCTGCTGTCCCCTGCGTTCCCACGGCCCGAGAGCTTTTCTTCACGCCTCGGGTTGACGAATGGTAATGGTTTGACGAACGGGAATGGCCTAACCAATGGCAGTGGTCTCACAAATGGGAATGGCCTAACCAATGGCAGTGGTCTTACGAATGGGAACGGCTTGACCAACGGTAATGGTTTGGCGAATGATAATGACCTGGGAGGATGCTTCGATCCCTCAACAAGCGGCGTGTTCTTATTGGGTCGGGGGAAAGGGCGTGAGGGAAGGTTGGCTTTTCTTTTCTCTCGCAAAAGTACGGCGCTCTCTTTTCTACTTGCGCTATCCCTTCTTCTCCTACCCCTCGCCCCTTTTATCTTTCCTATCCATAGTTCCCCGATAGATCCGGGCCTGACCATCGATGGCCTGTTCGACGACTGGAAAGGAACGGCGGGGTACAACGATTCGTTCTCGGACCAAATGGACAACCCCGATGTTAACATCGTGAACTACCGTATAGACATCGAGGGAGGGATATTGTTCATGTATCTTGAGGTCGGCGCATCCATCCTCCGCGGCCACCGGCTTGAGGAAGGGGGGTATCTGACGGATTCCGTGCATATATTCATCGACACCGACAACTCTCCGAACACAGGATATTCTGTCGGAGGAAGAGGGGCGGATAGCATGGTGGCCATCACAGGCTACAACGGCCGCGTGATGGGGGCTTCGTTGTTCTTCTTCGATAACTCCCGGGACCAAATGGATTGGATCGGCTGGTCTAGAAGTGCCAAGGTCCCGGCGGCCTGTGGCGGATGCAGACTGGAAACAGCTGTTCGGTCCCCAGGCAAAGATGCGAAGGTCCTGTTCCATGTGATGGACCACGAGGGGAACGAGGACTTTTCCGACAAGGTTATTGGGAGAGAGGCAGGAGCGCTGCTTGTAAGACAGGAGGCAATAGCCTCAGGGGTTCTGAAGTTGGGAGTGGAGGCGCCCATCCTCCGACTTACCTTGGACATGGAGAACGCAGAAACGAAGATATCGGCCATAGAAATTATTAGGAAAGGAAGCGCCCCCTCAGAGGATATCCCCATCCGTCTATATGTGGATGAAGGCAACGGCCTGTTCGACGCCCAAGATGTTCCCGTAGCCGAGGGGGAAATGAGAGGAGATAGTATGCTCCTCATCCTCTCCGACCCTCTGAGGATCGATGAGGGTCACAAGTGCCTATTCGTCACAGCATTTCTCCCTGCAAGCGTGGTGGAAGAGAGCACATTCGGCCTGGATATAGGGCATGTTTCGGCAGGGAATGCGACATTGACCGTGGAGAGGGAACGTTACCTCTCCTATCTCGGGAAGATACCAGCCGATGTGATAATGGACGGGGCCTTTGCAGACTGGGACAGGATAGATGACGTGAAGGATAGCGATGCCGCACCGATCAGGAATAAGAACATGGATATGGAACAGTACAGGATAACAGCAGATAGGAACGCCCTCTCCTTTTACTTCAATGTGTGGGGAACTATGATGGGAGGCGCATCTGTCCCCCTCAGCCCTTCATATTGCGAGAAGGATAGGAGAGAGATAGAGGAGGTCATTGGCTGCACTCCGCTGATCGAAACATCGGCCAGGAAGCAGATCTCTGAAACAGCGGATATTCCACTGGAGATGTTCGGGGAGGACACACTGACCGTTCTCATAGACATAGATCAGGATAACCGGACGGGGTTCACGGATGATCTCATTCCCCTGGGCGCCGAATATCGGTTGGAGGTGAAAGGAAAAAGCGGGGACATATTGGCAGGGGAGTGGTCTGCCTGGAATGGCGGTGAATGGAAGAAGGGAGGGGAGATAGATGTCGCCGTGGATGAGCATCGAATGGAACTGCAATTCTTAAGGAACGAAATCAGAGGGGTGGCAGGCGTGGACGTATGGTTCATCTTATCCGATTGGCACAACGACCCAGATGCTTCGAATGTGCTCGAATTGGAAATAGTTTCGGGGAACGGTATCGGAAGAACAAGGGGAACCGATGTCCTATATCCTGTGAACGATACCCGCATAAGGTCTGGCGCGTTGGAGAACTATAATTATGGGGCCTCCGCCGCTCTCAATCTAGCAGGTAGCACGGATAGCAGGATATTGATGAAGTTCGATCTTTCAACAATACCGGCAGGGGCAACGATCAACAGTGCCACATTGAACTTGACCCATGATGCCGCTGATGATGGGAGCGATGCCGTGACTGTCAAGGTCTATGCGTTCCAAATTCCATGGAAAGAGGGGACGGGGGATGGGGAGGATTATCTCACTGCCAAGGGCGCTTGTTGGACGCATAGGGATGAGACGAATGCATGGGGCCTGAGCGGAGCGGATGGGGCGGCCGACATCCATGCGACAGAGTATGCAAGCACCACATGCCCGTTAACTACAGGAGGCGAATCGGTTTGGTTCGAATGGGATGTGGCCGCTCTTGTCCAGGATTGGGTGGACGGAGCGATAACGAACAACGGCTTGCTGATGAAGGGCCCAACTACCACAAATGCATTGGCCGTATACTCCGGAGAGAACCCTACGGACAAGCCCCACATGGACATAGATTTCACCCCGTCGGCCGTGGTCATCAATGAGATATATTTCAACTCGTCGGGGGTCGTGGAGTGGGTGGAACTCTATCACAGCGGCTCCCAACCGAGCGACATCCAGAACTGGGTGCTGGATGACATGGATGGCAACACAGCCTCCCTCCCCGGCGACTCTTTCCTCGGGGCGGTGAGGCCAGGTAACTACACAATGCTTAACTTCAGCACAGGGACCGATGACACGGGGTACGTGGACAACAAGACGACCCTGTATCTCCCGGGCCTGGCTTTTGCCTTCTTCAAAATGGGGGATCAGCTGCTCCTCAACAACTCCGGCGGCCAGATCGTAGATTGCAGTTGTTGGTGCGATGGCTCATCGGCCATGGAGGCGGACAACAAGACCGATGTCCAGTACCTCATAGGCGTGGGGGCGTGGGATTATTCGGTAATAGATTCTTTTACAGATACGGTCACTGTCATTTCCCCCGGACTGGGCATGGTCACGAATGACTTGGCCGCCGACCTGAGCGAAAATGCAGTGAGTGAGTTAGCCAATGGTGAGAACGGAGCCTATATTGGAGGGGACCAGGGGGTCACCTGGGAACCAAGTGGGGTTGGATCAGGTGGAGGCACGGATATTTGGGTGGAGGTTCAGTATGTCTCGGCCAATATTCCCGCGAACGCGCAGATAAACTCCTGGAATGTATATTATGGCTACACAGAAGTTGGAAGTCCCGCAAGCCCGAGCTATGGGACTGGCCTCCAGTGGTATGATGGGGTAACATGGAATGATATTGAGGAGATCATCCATTCGACAAGTGATGTGGATGCAAGCGTGCAACCCGCTAGTTTGCCCACCCTTTCCCAGTTCAACTCCGGCAACCTTGAACTCAGAGTGGGTGGGGAAGGAAAAAATGCCGAATACCTGTATCTGGATTATATCTATTACACAGTCTCTTACGATATTAAGAATGTAAATGTAACTCAGGTCATCAACGTCTCCGCCCTCGCCGCCGACAACAGCATAGGGCGTGACGCCTCCTCCACGGACACGGATACGAAATTTGATTGGGCCAATGATACAAGGGCGTACCCAGGAGGAGAGGACGTAAATGTTTCTGGGCAAACCACTCCGGGGGAGCAGAATGCGCTCACGGCGGAGATACCGGAGTTCTCCGATATGTTCATACCTGTTGCCTCTCTGATATGCCTGTTCCTGGTCTTTGCAGGTGGAGGGAAAGATGGAAGGAACAGCGGGAGGAGGAATGGGAGTAGGGGGAAGAGGGATGGTGGAGGCGGTAGCAGAGGTAATGCGGGGAGCAGTGGGCGTAGGAATGGCGGGGGTGGCAGGGAGAATGGTGTGCCGGAAGGCACGGGCGAAGGCACAAGAACAGGTGCAGATGAAGGCACAGACGAAAAGAGAAGGTGGCGGATATGAAACAACATCCTATTCTGATGCGGTTTGGCAGACATAAGAAACTATTCTTGTGCATATATGTAGTATACCTGCTGGTCGTACTGTCTCTGCATCTTGCCACTCTCATGGCAGACACGTACATAGACGATATCAAAGCGGATATGGACCCCTATTACGAGGAGCACCTCACATGGTCTGCGGATGGCTTCCATCCCGATAGATCTCACTATTATGTCGAAAGATGGGATGTCGGCGCGTACGGTTACATCGTGGCCAACTATACAACGGCCACCAACACATTGAGGGTGGAGTGTACGAACATCAAGGTACTGGAGATTCGGTGCAGAGAACTCTATGAGTACCGGGCGGAGGAGCTGTTCAAGAGCCATCCTTTGGATGATAGCAACCTCTACAAACGATACTTCATAGAAGAGAACGGGGGGCGGTTCAATGTCATCCTGGACATGGACGAAGAGATGGAGGAGTTGCGGTTTATTGACACCCCTGCGCCATACTCGGTGGTCGTTAACAACGAGGTCTATACCGAGGGACGGGAATGGTGGATAGGGGGCGCTGGGATAAATTATACGTATGAGGAGAGTGAAGGCATAATAGTAACAAGGGTGCCAGGCGGACACACGGATGTCGCCATAGACTTCCAGAGCCCTTCCCTCACGGCGTTTCCCATTGTGGAGTTCACCGCGGACAAGTCATCTGTAAGGGTCAACGAGACAATATCTTTCAACGCCTCCTCGACCTACGATCCTGACGGCAATATCATGGCATACATATGGGACTTCGGAGATGGGAATTTCTCGACCGGCCCCAACCTCACCAACCCGACCTACGCCTACTCCGAACCTGGCGATCATACGGTCATACTCACTGCCAGGGACAACGATTACCTGCTGGGAAGGAGCTATGCTCGCATAACCGTTTATATCGATACGGCCCAACCGGATGCCATCATATCCGCGCCTGTTGAGAACGGGAGCATCGGCGATGTTCGCTGCTCCTTTGTCATATCAGACCAGCCAGGACCTGATTTCAACATAGACGATGACGTGACACTCTTCACTCTCCAGTATGATAATGGGACGGGATGGGACGAGCTGTCCTCTCAAGAGGCATCGCCATGGCTCCCCGGCGATGGGGGAGAGATAACATGGGACTCCCACGAGCTTTCGGACGGCACATATATCTTCAGGGCGATCATGACGGATTACGTGGGGAACGTGGGGACAACACCCCCAACCCGGGCAACGGTGGACAACGAGGACCCGATAGCCTATGCGGGGCCGGACGATACGGTCTACGAAGGTGAGGCATATGCCTTCGATGGTGGGGGATCGACGGATAACACGG
>DAOVJP010000339.1 GCA_030673205.1 Thermoplasmata archaeon | reverse complement strand
GTATTTTGCCCCTTAATGCCGTATCCTACTTATGGTTTGCCTGTGCTTTGTTGTCTGCCTGTGTTGTAGGGTCTGTCTGTGCTTTTGAAGAACATTTCCCTCTCTCCATTACCCGCCCATACGGCGGGCCGTCATGCTCGATATCCATCCAAATCCTTTTCTATCGCCCCTCTATATGGCCCATGGTAACCTATGACTTTCGAGATACAGGTGGTGGAGAGCCGACCCCTTAGGGATGTGGAAGAGGTGGACATAGTGGCAGTGGAGCTCCTGCGCCAGATAGGATACCTATCCAGAAGAGGAGAGACAGTGGAGGAGGCGAAGGAGAGCATAGCCTTCCGGTTGTTCGTGGACTGCTTCCTAAGGCGGAGGGACAAGGCCTGGACAGCGGACGAGATGGAAGCCTTCCTGGAGACATCCAAACCAACGGTGTATAGGCATATCTCCAAACTAAAGAACCTGGACCTCCTAGAGGCCACATCCATGATGGACAAAGATGGGAATGCGAAGAAAGGTTATAAGCTCAGGTATGGAGATATATCCCGGGCCTGGGGACTGGTGGAAGCGCATGTGGAGCTGTCCATGCAGAACTACCGCAGGAACATAGACCACTTACAAACGCTGTTGGAGAGATGATGTAGCATGAAGAAGGATCAACTGGAGAAGCGGGAGATACGTCTTGTTAAGGATTCGTTGTATAGACTTACCAGTTTAGGGACCAGGGAGAAGTCGCTGATCACATCGGGGATGTTCCTAGGCTTCACCAGCATAGGCAGTGATGAGGGGATATGCATAAGGATGGACAGCTCCCATAAAGAGTTGGAGAACAAGGTGAGGGTCATACCGACCCACATGCTGCTTGCCATAGACCTGTTGGAGCAGAAGGCCGGTGAAGATGGGGAAGGTGTGGAGGAGGAGAGGACCGCCTATTACCTTGGATAGAGGACCGGATAGAAGATAAAAGGACGAAGAGGGATAATATGATGGAGTTAACGGATATGATAAAGGACAGGATAAAGCTGGTGAATGATAACATAGTCCCATCCATCCAAGCCGATGTGCCAGCTCTTCAGGACGCAATGAGACACTATCCTGTGGCAGGGGGAAAGCGCCTTAGGCCCGTTATGGCCCTCGTTGTCTCTGCTGCTGTGGGGGGGAATGATGAGAAGACCCTTCCTTACGCGCTAGCCCTCGAGATGACACATAATTTCACTCTTATACACGATGACCTCATGGACCACGACAGTCTGAGGCGAGGAAGGAAGGCTGTCCACGTGCTGTGGGGAGAGGCCACCGCCATCAACTCCGGAGATGCACTCTTCGCCCTAGCCTTCAGGTTATTGGCCAAAGTGGAGGTGGGACACGCTGTCTTCCTAGAGATCTTGGAAGATTTCTCCAGAATGGTCCAGGGCATAGCTGAGGGCCAGCAACTGGATATGGACTTCGAGAAGATGAAGAAGGTCACCGAGGAAGAGTATCTTATAATGGTGGAGAAGAAGACAGCCCTCATGTTCCAGTATGCGGCTAAGGGAGGAGCTCTCATAGGTGGAGGGACCAGGCAGCAGGTCGAGGCGATGAGTGAATACGGCCGACTGCTTGGCATAGGGTTCCAGATATGGGATGATCTATTGGATATAGAGGCCGATGAGGAGGCCCTGGGAAAACCCGTGGGGAGCGATATAAAGAATGGAAAGCGCACCCTGGCGGCGGTCTGGGCTCTGGAGAACCTTGATGGGGCAAATAAGGAAGCGTTCTTGAAAGCCTACGGGAACCAGAATGCCACCAAGGAAGATATGGCGGGGGCGGTGGAAGCGATGCAGAAAGGCGGAGCGATCGCGTATGCAAAAAAACAAGCCCTAGCTTATGCGGAGAAAAGCAAGGAACTCCTCGGAGTACTATCCCCATCCAAGGAAAAGGACATACTTCTGTATGTGGTGGATTACATGGTGAACAGGGAGACGTGATAGGCCTCAAAAGGCGTAAACCTCTTTCGCATCGCATGGGGTGGTAAATGTGCCATCTACCAGTCTTAACATACATAAGGTACTTGAGATAGTGTAGTTCCTTCATTTGTAAAGGCCGGTTATGACATCTTTATAGATATAACATGCTGTATAGGCATTGGCCCATAACCTCTAAATAATACCCCTTACATATAAGCTGAATGCTACACCAGCTTGCACCTGAGGAGGAGCATATATGCAAAAGAGAAGCGCAAT
>DAOVJP010000405.1 GCA_030673205.1 Thermoplasmata archaeon | reverse complement strand
TTGGAACGGGACTGGAGATGGATTCGTGCCTCCTCTGCTACCGGGCATCTATGCGTTTGTGGTGGACAAATACGAAACTCCCATAACGGCTCTCGTACTGGTAGCGAACATGGATACGGAGTATGCGAACAGCACATGGTCCGAGAACGGAATACTCTTCGTAGACCCCGTGGAAATCGTAGATGCTGTTGTGGGTGACGAGATAAAGCTGGTGTTGACCAACGGTGTCTGCCACGAAGAACGGATCATGCTCTGGGAAGGTGAGGCGATAGAACTGGGAACCATACTGCTCGACCCACCGGGGATGCCCGATCTGCTAGACTTGGATAAAATGGGGGCTGAGGGGAAACTACTATCTCTGGAAGATTCCTGGTCAGAGGAAGATTTCGAAAATCCACTTCTTGACCTAAATATATATGTCGAAAGCCTGAACGTGGCTCTCACTCCTGTAGTTGCTGGAGAAACGGCCATGATAACCGTGGTGGTAGGTGGGGACGTTTGGATGGCAAGAGATGTGGAGTTCTGGCTGGATGATGTTCTATTGGGAACAGCTGAGACGAATCTGTTTTCCGAGGACAAGGTGACATACACACTCGACACCACAGGCCTAGACGGAGGGTTCCACACCATAACCGCCGTCGTGGATCCGCAGGACGAGGTGAACGAGTCGAACGAAGAGGACAACACCGCCAGCACAACCCTAGATGTCTGGACCGTGCCCTACCTCATCGAAGAGACCATAGCTCTGCTCGATAACGCGGAGCAGACGCCTTTCATTGACAACGCCCTCCGCTGGCTTGACAACGCCCTGGGCGAATATGAAAAAGGAGAATTGAACAAGACCATTCTGTATTTGCACCATGCGTTAGATGAGGTGTGGAAAGATGGGAAGCACACGGAGATAGAGTACAATATTCTCGATGCTATCCATGTAGCTCTCTATGGAGAGGAGTATGTGGAAGAAATAGTAGACACCGTGAAGAGCATCCTGTCTCTCCTAGCACAGGATATTGAACACCCCTTGGATCAGACGTTGGAGAACGCGCTCCAACATCTCGTGAAAGCGTTGGAGGCTACAGCCAAGGGACTCGACCCCATGAGCGAGATATGCCAAGGATGGGACAAACTGTACACCCTCTATGAGCAACAACCAGAACTCCTAGCCAACAGCATGACATATCTCTCACCCGACCTGGAACTCACACGCATAAGCTTCGACACCCTCGTGGTGGTAGCGACAGAGGAGACCACCATAACGGCCACAATATACAACCGCGGACCCACAACCGCCAGGGAGATAGTCATAGACTTTTACGAAACACAGGAGGGCCAGGAGAGCGAATACATAGGCTCCGCTACTATAGACACACTAAGATCGGAAGATACGACAGAAGCAACGATAGACTGGACGCCCACAGGAGCGGGCATCTATGCCGTCACGACAACGCTGGAGGGAGATGTAGAAAAAGACCCAGAAAACAATGGAATGGATACGGGTATAGCGATAGCCCCGACATACTCGCCCACTAAGATTGAAGGAGTCCAACCCCCGCCTATAGGTGATTGGATTATTGATGAACCAACTTGGATGAACGACACCGAATACTTTAGCTTCTCTGGTAACATTATTATTACTTCGACTGGACATTTTTACCTACAAAATAGCACCCTGGCGATAGAGTCTAAGGTCGAGCCATCTCCCCCTTATTCTCTCCTCATAAACTCCAGCGG
>DAOVJP010000439.1 GCA_030673205.1 Thermoplasmata archaeon | reverse complement strand
CTTCCCACCACCTTGATCAACATAGCGAGCTGTATTATTGAATACTCGAAGCATTGGGACTATCCCATTGCTATTACCATTCGTTCCTCTAATATGACTGCCGGCAGCTCTGATATTGTGGATGTGCAACCCAATACCCCCCGCCCATTTGCTTATCTTTGCACAATCTGTTAGGGTTCCATAGATACCGTCAATACTGTCATCCTCCATCGCAAGGAGATAGCATGATGATAGCTGAGGTCTCGGTGTGCCAGCATTAAAGAGAGTCGGTGTTGCGTGTGTAAAATACTTTTGGCTCATTCTATCGTATGTCTCCTTGACCTTATCAAGATCCTCCCCGTGGATGGCCAAAGCGACTCGCATCCACATATGTTGGGGCCTCTCGATGATCTTCCCTGAAGCCCGAATCATGTAAGCCCTTTCCAATGTTTTGAAACCGAAGTAATCATGCAGATAGTCCCGATCATAGTCTATCATCGACTCTATAGTATCCCCGTGTTTCTCAACGAGCGTGTATAGACTCTTATCGAGCAATGGCGACCGCTCACCATTGATATCTGTAAACCCATATAGTATATTCACAACCTCCCGGAATGTCTGCGGGGTATTTTTATGGTGGTTAGACACTAGAATCCTCGAGGCCAGCTCGCCGTAGTCCGGATGGGTTGTTATCAGAGACGCGCACTGTTGGGCCGTCAGCTCATCAATCTGTGATGTTGGAATCCCATTGTATAACCTATCGATGACCTTCTGGACGAGGACAGTATAATTAACCTCTATGGTAGGACCACCCAATAGTTTTACTCGCTTCAGGATTTTGTCGAAGGAGGTGATCTCCCTCCTTCCACATCGTTTCAGAACATAGTCTTCGTGGCTCATCCGTGATAAGAATATGGACAGATATTTAAGTGGTTGATAGAAGGCAATCATATTCAAATACTAAAGATGCGCTCCGAGAGTCCTATTAAAAATGCCACCAGTCTGGTAGAATGTCCGGCACCAAATGTTATTATTCTTCCCCCAAGATTAGTGTTATTATCCCAACGGTAAATAGGTTCGATTATCTCCTAGACGCAATCAAGAGTGTGGATGGCCAAACATATCCAAATATAGAAATTATCGTTGTCAATGATGGATCGACCGACAAGGCCTATTATGAGTATGATTTCGGAGAAACTTCTGTGATCCATCTGGATCCTAGTAGTAGGAAGGTCTGTGGATTCCCTTCGGTAGGGTATGTTCGAAATATCGGCGTGAAGGCTGCAACAGGCGAGTATGTGGCGTTTTTAGATGATGACGATACCTGGTTGCCAGAGAAGTTGGAGAATCAAATACAAGCCATGGGTCGCACAGGATGTGGAATGTCATGCACAGAAGCATTGGCTGGGTATGGGCGGAGGCAGGCTAGAAGGAAATACGATCAGTTCATACATGAGTATCACTACTCCTACTTGAAGGATAAATATCTGAAGCATGGTGTCCCTCTAGAGGG
>DAOVJP010000298.1 GCA_030673205.1 Thermoplasmata archaeon | reverse complement strand
GTGACCGGGAGTGGGAGCAACCCTGGAGATGCCGGGATCAAATTCTATAACGCCCAGAACTGCCGCATCGACAACACCACCATCACCAACAACACCCGAGGCATCTACCTCCATACCTCCAACAACAACGTTGTCGCCAACAACACGGTCACGAACAACAGCGCTATCGGCATAGGTTCGGACGGCAGCGGGAACGAGATATGCAACAACACGGTCACGAACAATACCCCGGGCATAGATGCCAGCGGCACAAGCACCCTTGTATACGGCAACACGGTCACCCTCGGCCAGGTTGGCATCTCCCTCCACTATCATGCTCTCCCCTCCACGCTGGCCATCAAGGTCTACGACAACATCCTGCAGTCCAATGGGAAGGGCATACACTTGGACGCCTCCAGCTACACCGATATATACGACAACCTCTGCGAGAACAACCAGTATGGCATGATCGTCGGATCTTCCTCCGCGGATAACAACATCCACAACAACACCTGCAACAACAACGACATAGGCATAGCGTTCGTGGATGAGGACGCGGAGGATAACAACATCCACAACAACACCTGCAGCAACAACGACATCGGAATAGCGATCGGAGGACACAACACGAAGGGCAACGACATCCACAACAACACCCTCTGGTCAAACACCGAGGTTGGGATAAGGCTCGACAGCGTCTCGCACAACAAGATAGGCTACAACGACATCCGCGATGGCGACATCGGCATACTTCTCACGAACTCCTCCGAATCCAATATCATCCACCACAACACCCTGGACGGTAACGAGTATGGGGTAATGGTCAACGACTCCTCGAGTTCTAACGCCATCTCGAACAACACGATCACGGACAACAACCGCGGTATATGCCTGGACGAGGATGAGAGAACGGAGATATATGGCAATGAGATAATAGGGAACGAGAAGGGTATCTCCATCTCCAACTCGACCTATGCTAGGATATACGAGAACAACATGACCGAGAACAATGCCGCGGGCGTGGTCGCCAACGGCTCCTCTGACATGGACGTATACCAGAACCGAATAACCCAGAGCCCCGTGTGCATAGACCTCGATCGCTCCGAATACTCCGACATCTACAACAACACCATAAACAACAGCCTCCAGGCCGCCGGCAACTGCGGCGTCCGCCTCTCCCTGTCCTCGAACGGTAACAGGGTCGAGAACAATACCATATCCTACACAGAATGCGGCCTGCTCATCTATGGGTCCCAGGACAACGCGGTGTCGGAGAACGATCTGATGGCGAACGAAGTGGCCGTCCAGATATTGAACGCGTCGGAGAGGAACACCATATTCCGTAACATCATGACCGGAAACGCCTACGGCATCCTTCTCAATACCTCCGACAGCAACAACATATTCGAGAACAACATCATATCCTGCACAGCCCAGGGCATACGTCTGGAAAACGCTTCGGACAACAACATGTATCACAACAACTTCTACACCAACGCCGACCATGCATACGATGATTCGGAGGGAAACACCAGTTGGGGCCGCTCCACCCCATACGGCGGGAACTATTGGGACAACTGGACCGCTCCCGATGACAACGCCGATGGCTTTGTGGACCTCCCATACAACATCTCCGGCGGGAACGCCACCGACCCGAATCCCCTTACCACCCCCTCCCCCCGACCCATGCCCTCGGAGCCACTCAACTTCTCGGCCCAGGAAGGGAATGGCTATGTGCATCTCACATGGGAGGAGCCAGAGGATGATGGGGGGGAAGCGCTGACCGCCTACATGCTGCACCGCAACGGGACAGAGGGCGTGTACCAGAGTCTAGGCCCCACCGCCTCCGCCTACAACGACACGAACTTGGTCAATGGCGTGAGATATACCTACTGGCTATCCGCTAGGAACGATGTGTGCGAGGGCTATCGCTCCGACTCACTACATGCCACACCGCATGCGGATACGGACGGGGACGGATACTCGGACCATCTGGACGCGTTCCCCGAGAACCCGGACGAATGGGAGGATAGCGACGGAGACGACGTAGGCGACAACAGCGATAAATTCCCCACCGACCCCGCTGCTAGCATCGACACCGATGACGATGGCTACCCCGACGAATGGAATGAAGGAGAAGGCCAGGCGAACAGCACCACAGGCCTCGTTCTGGACGCTTTGCCGCTGGATCCCGATGAGTGGGAGGACAGCGACGGAGATGGCGTAGGGAACAACGGCGACGAGTTCCCTGATGATGTGAACGAGAGCAAGGACAGCGACGGAGATGATGTGGGCGACAAAGCGGACGCATTCCCCAACGACATCGCGGCCAGCATCGACACGGATGGTGACGGATACCCCGATAAGTGGAATGAAGGAGAGGTCAAGGCGAACAGCACCACAGGCCTCATACTGGACATGTTCCCCCAAAATTCTTTTGAATCAAAGGACACTGATGGCGATGGGGTGGGCGACAATGGCGACAAATTCCCCACCGACCCAGCCGCCAGCAAGGATACTGACGACGACGGCTACCCCGACGAATGGAATATTGGACAGGGGCAGGCGAACAGCACCACAGGCCTCGTTCTGGACGCTTTG
>DAOVJP010000207.1 GCA_030673205.1 Thermoplasmata archaeon | reverse complement strand
TTCGGGTTCTTTCCGCCGCCGCTCCATGGATTGGTGCCTGTTCCAGACGCAGTTTCCTGGCTGGTCATCATGCCCATATTGCCATAGAACACGTCACCGTTGTTCGTGTCCACCACGCGTAGGTTCAGGTCGTTGACCAACCTGTTGACCGTGTCATCGTCGCCGCCTGCTGCGCCGCCGGCCTGGTCGTACCAGCTCAATGTGACCCTGAGGGGCCATGTGGTGGTGGAGGGCACTATCTCATCGGGTGCGCCGCCGTCGTTGGTGAGCCTCGCGGAATCACGATAGTCTGCATAGTCGTGGAATATCCAACCGCGGCCGTCGAAGAACCAGTCGTTGTGGGGGTAACCCCAGCCGGCGTTGTACCTGCTCACATCGTTGGGGAAGCTGTGGTCCGCGGTGTTGATGATGGCCGCCTTCACGGTAGCACCGGATACTGGCTTGTTGTTGCCGACGTTGTTGCCGAAGTAGTCGTCTATCCAGGCCTCTGTGAATTGGCCGACGCAACCGGCCACGATGGGCGTGGCGCCAGAGGTGCCGCCGAAGGCACTGGTGTAACCGCTAGCGGCGTCACCGGTGTTGTAAGTGGTAGCTATGTCATCATAGAACATGGCCACATCGGGTTTCAATGCGCCATAGTCTGTGGGGCCGTGATTTCCTCCAGCTCCCCATGAAGCATGGGTCCATTGATCATCCGCGTACGAGGCAGTTCCGCCGTTGCCGGGCCAGAGACCGCCTACGGTTATCACGTTCTTGGCGCAACCCTCTCCGGTCACGTGCTCGCCATCGGCGTTGGGCACGTTACCAGCGCCAAAAACGTAGACGAAGGCCTGATCAGTCCACAGGTCGTTGTCAAGTTCGTTGGCCCTGCTGTCGTACCAGCCGTCGTTGTTACCGGTGAAATAGCTGTGGGAGGAGAAATATCCGTCATCAAGTTGGTTTGTGTCCTTTGCGACCGCTTCGTCCATTGTGTGCTGGGCCATGGCGCCGTATCCGGAGGAAAGGGCTCCGCGAAGGGTCGAATCGCCAGTACCATCGCCAAAGACGATACCGGTCGTGGACGTTCCATGGTTGTTACCAACGTCGTTCACGGGAGAATTGTACCTCGTGACGTGCGTAAGGTCAGGATGTGCGGGGTCGATACCATTGTCGACGACGACACCGGGCAGAGCGCCGGGGTAATAGGTACGCCAGGTGCTCCCATCATATCCCATTGTCTGGGCGTTGTCCTGGCCGGTCATCGGATCGGAGGTGCGTATGATGTCCATGGAGAACTCGATCTCATCCCACTGTGAGACATATTGGACCTGGGGGATGCGAGCCAGAAGAGGTATGGCGCTGTAGTGTACCCTCACATGAGCGACATCCTCACCACGGTAGCTCACGAGTTCGCCGCCCGTGACGCCAAGAAGAGTGTCCAATCTGCTGGTCCACATCTTCTTGAGCTGCTCGTCAAAGCTAGGAAGTCCAGACTGCTCTGGGAATTCGGCGTCGAGCTTCCCCACGATGGAGGCGAATGCTCTGTCCTCGAGCTCCGTGCCATCTTCGAACCTGGCGGAGATGTCATTGCGTTCTCCCAGGGTCTGCACGGTAGGGAACTTATCGGGGATGCCGACCTGTGCATCGCGCCTGAGGTCAACAGCATCGGACGGGAGCAGAGCGCTCTCATCGTACTGGAACATGTCCAGCCTGATGTCCACGGGAGCGGCATAAGGTATGTCCCCGAGTATCTTGTAGGCTGGCTGATATATGCCGACCCAGCGGACACAATCCAGTCCGCGGACCTCGTCGGCCACACCGGATCTCATCTCGACCATATATGAGTTCGTCGGGACATACTGGAGTATGCTCGCACCGGTACTTTCGAGGTCCTCATATCCGGACATATCCTCCAACTGGACAATATAATATCCACTGGGGGACTCCAGAGAGTACTCCGGAAGGATATCCGGCAGGTTCACCAGAGGGTCGAAGCTGAACTTGCCTATGTGTATCATGTCATCTGTCCAAGTCTGTTCGACAAAACCTTCTGGAAGGGGGTTATTCACATCGCCCGCGGGGGTTTCAGCCCCTGTGCCAGGCTCTGTAGCCTGGACCAGCGACAAACCACTGGGCAATATCATGGCAAGTACGATCAATACTGCCATAGGACCTTTCATCTTACTAACAAGCGCACGTGTGTTCGGGTTATTTCCCATATTATTTTCCTCCTCAATCCGCAAGGTATAAGGTCTACTCGCGGTACTTGATGTCTGTTATCTTGACCCATGTATATAAGGTTTATGGGGCAAAAGTAGGCGGCGCAGGCCGTTTTCGCCTATTACCTGTCTTTGCCTAGGGGTACATGCCTTCATCACATCTTCCAATTGTCCATCGCCCCATTCGGGCAATGCGTACCTCCCTTAACCTATTTCCCATTGCGCTATCCTCATCATCCCCTCACCTCCTCCCCACACCATCCCCTCTCACCACCTCCTCTCTCCTCCCTCTCTCACCACCTCCTCTCTCCTCCCTCTCTCACCATCCCCTCTCACCACCCCCTCTCTCCTCCCTCTCTCACCACCCTCTCTCACCATCCCCTCTCTCCTTCCCGATCCTATCGCTCTCCTCCAAAACATTCTCCCTCTTCATCGACGGATACGCCCCTTTTGCCCCCTTCTTTTTCATGCGAAACAATTAATATGTCCTTCGGAGGTATCTTCCTTGGTGCGTCCATGGATCCTATAGATATTTGGTTGCGGGCCTGGATACTAGCTCTTTCCACGGCCCTTTTCGTCGTGTCCGCCCTCGCCTACTCCAGGGAGAGGGACAGGAGAATGCTCATCGCCGCCGGCCTCTTCCTCGTCTTCCTCGTGAAGGGCGTGATCCTCATGCTGGGCTTGTTCTCATGGGATGCGGAGGAACTCGTGACCCCCCCTGGTTCGACCACCTCTTCGATGTGGCGGTGCTGCTCTTCGTTATCCTCTACGTCTGGCATATTCCCCATGGCGGCGGGGACGGCCCGGAGGATTGAACTTGCAGGAAGGGCGGGAGGATCTTGCACTCGATACGAGACGGGCTTTGTTTGACCTCGTAACGGAGTTCCCCGGCCTCCATTTTCGGGAGATAGTACGCAGATCTGACATGTCCTCCAGCAATGTAGAGTATCATCTCAGGCATCTGGTGAAGCACGGCATTCTGGTGGTGGTGGAGGACGGGCGACTGAAACGTTTCTATGTCCAGGGCAAGGTGGGACACGCTGAGAAGAAGATATTGTCCGTGCTCCGTAAAGAGATACCTCGGGGTATCGTCCTCTTCCTTTTGCTGGAGCCCGGCAGCGGCGTGGGCGACATCGGAGAGGTGTTCGACCTCTCGCCTTCCCAACTCAGCTATTATCTCAGGAAGCTCGTGGACAAGGGGATAATATCAAAGGAGGAGGGGAAGAGCCGGTATCATGTGGAGGGCGAGGATAAGGTGGCTAGCATTCTCATCGCCTACAGGCCCACGTTCATGGACGCGTTGGTGGACAGCTTCGCAGATGCCTGGTTGGGGCGTACCCAGGCCAAGGGAAGGAAGAAGAGAAAAGTGGCGGGGAAGAAAGGGAAGG
>DAOVJP010000432.1 GCA_030673205.1 Thermoplasmata archaeon | reverse complement strand
GTTGGGCGTTGTGCGGCTCGAAATATGTGGTGGGGGGGTGGGATTCCACCCAGCGATTGTGTCTGCGTCGGGGCATTCTACTTTTTCAACTCTTTCAGCCGCTTGGAGATCCTTGCTTTCGCATCTTCCAGATATTTCGCTTCGACCTCGATGCTTTTGATATCGTTCTCCAACATGGCGCTTTCATCCTCTTTGCTGAGTTCCACATCTGTAGGTGGGCCAGAATATGCAACGGGGGGATAGTATTCGGGGGGAGGGTAGTCACCTCTCTCCGTGTCATATCCCCATCCGAAGCCTCGTCCGTATCCTCGTCCTCCACCCCTACCGTATCCTCTGCCTTCGCCTCGTCCGTATCCTCGTCCTCCACCCCTTCCGAAGCCTCGTCCGTATCCTGGTCCGGGGTTAGCATATCCGGGTGCGCGGTTTCCCACACAATAGCCCATTCTTCTTCCCGTCATGGGGCCTTCGCCCCAGGGTCCTGTTCTATCTCCTCTTGGCATCTTACCATCTCAATAATGAATATATATTTACAACTATTTAAAGGTTGCGTTGAAGGCACGAGTGAGGGGGAGAGGGAAGCGAGAGAGGGCAATGATGAGGGAGCGAGAGGAAAGGGAGAGAGGGATGAGGAAGGGGAGAGATGACGACGGTACCTCACACTAGCCTGTCCCGCACTCTTTCCCAGAGTTTTCTGGTTTCCAGAGCTATCTCCTTGTCGGTGAACTCAATGAGCGTCTTCTCGGCGATCATGGCCTGGGTTGCGGCATTGTCGTAAGGGAGTTTGCCAACAACGTCCACCTCTCTTTCGCTACAATACTTCTCTATACCCTCCGCATTATCCGTATTTATATCATACTTATTCACACATACGACAGCAGGTATGTTGAAGTGGTCCGCCACTCCCAGTATCCTCTTCATGTCATGCATGCCGGAGAGGGTCGGTTCCGTGACCACTAACACAAGGTCGACACCGGTGATGGCCGAGATCACGGGGCAGCCTATTCCAGGGGGGCCATCCACGATGATCACATCCTTATCGCTCTCCCTAGCCACTTGCTCGGCGGTGTTCCTGACCACGGTGACCAGCTTTCCTGAGGCCTCTTCCCCAATGTTCAGAAGGGCGTGTACCATGGGACCGAACCTTGTATTCGAGCGGTATACGGCTCCAGACTTCCGTTCGACAAGAGATATGGCCCCGACAGGGCACACATATTCACAAACGCCGCAGCCCTCGCACTTGTGGGGAAGGATATCGTAGTCGTGGGTTATGGCGTTGAACCTGCAGTGTTCCAGGCACTTTCCACAGGATATGCATTTATCCTTATCGTTCCTCGCAACGTTCATCCCGGAGAAATCGTGGGTCATCTCGACGGTCGGCTTGAGGATCAGATGGAGGTCTGGAGCGTCCACGTCGCAGTCTGCCAGAACGGCATCCTTCGCAAGGGAGGCGAAGGCCGCGACGATGGTGGTCTTTCCCGTCCCCCCCTTCCCACTTATCACCGTCAACTGTTTCATCCACGCACCTCCTTCTTGATCGTCTCGAACAGGGCC
>DAOVJP010000169.1 GCA_030673205.1 Thermoplasmata archaeon | reverse complement strand
GCTGTTATGGAGAGTGACATCGACCGTTATGCTCCCCATCATTCCCTCCGAATACCATATATCTATCTGCACATCAGAACGCGGATATACAAAATAATACAACATGCCAGAGACCAATAAGAGCAGAACCACCAGCGCTATGGCGAGGTTCCGCCTCTCTATATGGGGCAGTATCTTGGCAGCCCGCACTAGGATCGTGTCCTTGGACATCACAACCAGCCTCCCGAAAAAAGCGTCAAGAGAACCGTCAACCCCGGGTCCACAAGGAACATGTGCTGCGGAACCCCCTCCATCTGGAGCACACCGCCGTTCACCAAGAAATCAGGATAACTGGGCATGCTTCCTAGAGCACTTTCCCTGAACGCAAGATCGACCAACACAATGTTGGTCTCCCACTTATCGAATAACTCGGTCCTCAAAGCAAAGTTCACGTTCCCCGTGCCATGGTTCTCTATCCTCCCTATTGGAAAGAATCCGAAGAACGGTTCCACGGTGATGGCCAACCCCTGCAGGTCGTCCACTTGCAAGTGCACCGTGTCCACATTGAACTGTTTGGAATAGGGTACGCCCTGGGCGATCATCTCGATATACTCGGCTCCCTCCCCCCTGATCTGATACGTATCTCCCTCTAGGTGTCCCTCGATATATGTGGACATATTGGTTATTTGGATCTGGAATCTCCCCCGTTGCCCCAAGAACTCCCCATCTGCTTCGAGAAAGGCATCCAGAGTGGGGGCACTAGCTGTGAAGACTATGTCTGGCATCATCTGGAGCATTGACCCATCTATGTCCAGATCCCTCCGGGGGGATAGGAAGGCGGTCATGTGCCGAGGGACCTCATGGAGGATCGCATACAATCCAGATATCTCTCCCTCCACAATCCGCATCGCACTCAGATATACATATTCCAGGGACTGGAATGCATCGTAGTTCACCATGACCTCATTCCCCGCCACGATCTCCATGCTCAATTCAGCTGGGACCTGGGGCAAGAGCAGCTCCACCTGGGTCCATATAGGATCTTTCTGAATGCCCACCATATGCATGGCTCCAAGAGGAACGGAAACTCCATTTTGGCTTAGTTGAGCGCTTACAACACCGCTCAACTCCCCACCTCCCTTCCCCATCTCAATGCTGATATCGGCCGATATGTTGATGTCTATGGGGGAAGGTATACCTGAAAGAGAAAGTCGGGCATCTCTGCCCTGTATCCCCGCAATGTCCATGAAGAGCCAGTCGTATTTGGGAGAATAATCCTTCATCCATAGATCAAATTTGGTGTGCGGGGGTCGGGTGTCCACCCCTATCTCTACCTCCGTAGGAAGGCCTGGAAGATATATCTTCGCCGCCATGGCCCTCCCATCCAAGGTATCTTCCTGGATCAGAGATATCCCATGGGTCCAGCTGACCTCGGTCTCATTTATGTCCCCATAGAGAAGAAGACCAGTAATATCCGTGGACTGGGTGGACCGGTATGAGAGGGATGCGCTGGTGCCAAATTCTCCCATGCTTTCAACAGCTGTTGAGAGAGCATCTTGTATCGCATCCGCCAGATTGGAGCCGATGTCGCTGATCGTGAAGAGCATGTTCGGAAGCGTAAGCAGTCCCTCGTCCGAAGATACATCGGGGAGCTCAATGGTGGTTATGTTCAAGCTGGGAGGCACAGCTACTACGAAGTGTGTGGGAAGAGGATCGACAAGGAATTTTATGTAGGCATCCGGCTCATCTGCTATGCCCGTGGAGGACAGGAACATCTTGAATGTGTTCTCCTCTTCGGTGTCCAGTACGAGAACGCCATCGCTCTTGTTGTAAGATATGCCCGCTATGTCCCTTAGAGACAATGAAATGGTCATCTCCGATGGGTCCCTCTTGATATAGATATGGCTTCCCTCCAATGACACGGGAGTTCTGTTGGTCACCAAGAGACGGACCTCACCTATACTCCCCTCGGGTACCTGGATGTCAATGCCTTCATCCATTCTTTTCATGGTGAAACCGGATGGTAGGTCGTTCACCTCGACCTGCATATACATCTCGCCCTGCCTGCTCGTATAAAGGAGACGGTTATCGCCCGCCGTGCCCTGATAGCTCACCCCCTCCGCGCCCACATCTACGACCATCTCATCCGGAATACGCTCTACCAGGACCTTGGATATGAAATCCCTGCTCTCATCCACATAATATCCACACATATCCGGCTCGCCCAATATCTTGACCAGGGCATGTGTGTCGTTGCCAATTATTCCCCCTATGTGCTTCAATCCACCCATCCTTCCACTCACTATCATCTCCACAGCGGGGTTCTCCAGGGTGCTGTTGGCGAAGGCAAAGAAATATTGGTCCGGATCCTCCACCCAGGGTATGTCCCTGTCCGTGAGCAAAAAGGATACGGTGAAATTGTCGAAGCCACTCTGGATCGACGTGTCGATGAGGAAATATCCACCGCCACCAGCTGCGCTGAGTATCTTGTCCGGTATGCTGCTCACGGTCCTCCCTATCCTGATCGCACGCGATATTATGCGGACTATGAACATATTGACGAATGTTCCGAGTATCCCTCCTCCCATCGTGGTGTTCGGATATACCATCTCCTCTCCGAAGTCGAAAGTACCCTCCATGTACACCATCTTTGGGATATTCTCCATCTCCATATACACATGTCGAAGGGGTGTGGAAGATGTTATCTCTCCCACCCTGGTTCCAAGATACTGATATTCTTTGTATCTGAAGAATGGTATGATCGACGAGGCGTTGTATTGTAATATGGTGATGTTCCCATACTCTACGACCTCTCGCGCCAAGCCCATCTCCAGCTCCGTAGGCATGCCCACCATCTCGATGAGGGCGTATGTGGTATTGTCCCTCTCCTCACAAAAGGACATGGTGATGTTCACCTTCTCGGGACATTCCCATTTTATGTGGTTGAATCCCATCTTCGGATCGGATGTGGAAGCGTTCATCCCGCCCGTTGTCGGAACATAGCTCTGGCCGCTTCCCGGCCTTATCTCCATGTCGAACCAGCTCTGGAGACGAGAATCCACCGTTTCGTTCTCAGCTATGAATACGACCTGGACCGAGAGATCTGGCGTTCCCTCGTCCACCTCCCAGCGTATCTCCACTGGCCCGGATATCTCGGCTATCTCCGCCGAATCCCCCGCCAACATGCCAGCGAGGTCCAACGCGAACTCGATCTGAGTGGCGTGCACGGAGAAAATGGCGTGGTCCGGAACATCGCTGAAACCCAGTTTCGAACACAGCAAAGCGCTATGCTCCACCAACTCTCCCTCGATGTACACTGAATAGTTGAAACCCTTGAGAAAGAACACATCCGTGTAATCCACTTTCTCGTCCCATCCTGCTCCCAGATCCTCCACCTGAAGTTTGAGACCACCGGCGGCAAACCTATCCGCTATGTTCAAGAAATTGAGGTTCGGGTTCATCCTGGCCCGAATATCATCCGTTTCATCATCGTCTATGTCTATGTATACCCATCTCGTGTCGAAATCGCCGCTTCCCATCAAAAGGAGTTCCAAGGCCGTTATCGCAGGATTTCCGGGCGTTAAGGTGCCCTCGTGCCAGTCCCTATCGTCCCCGAAATGCGGGACATACACATAATAATCCCTGATCTGGTTTCGCAGGAGGTCAAGGAGGTTGTTGTACTCCCCCTCAGGATTATATTCTTCAGCGGCCCCGATGACCGCCGGCTGCACGGGGTATTTTCTGTCCACCGTCGTTATCACAAGGCCATCGGAGGGCTCTTCTATCTCGCCCTCCACCGTCACCCATTCTTCCAGAAAAGCGGATGTGTCGTTCAACACACTAGCATTGTTCAAATACTCCTCTTCCCTGTTATGGGCCAGGAGAAGGTCTTCCTGAATGCCGTAGTCGCAGGTGGGCCCGAGGATAGGGGGGGCGGGGGAGGATATCACGGAGAATGGGAGGGTGAAGATGAGGGCAGCGACGATGAATGTCACACCTTTCTTGCCAAAGGCACTCTTTTGGGATATGCCAACAGCGACATACCACCACCGGAGAAGTATGTAAACGAGCCTAGAGGCGGTGTTCGCGATCGAGCTAAAGGAAACAGGTTTCGTCTTGCCTCACCTTTCCATCCTTCTTCTTTCTACACTACCTTACTTTGTATTAACATACAGATATAGTTTATGGTAATATCTAGTATCTAGGCCTTCAAAGGCCCTTGAGTCCCTCCCTCAGCTTGGCCAACTCATCCCTCCGCTTCTTCTGTTGACTTTCCATATCCGAGAAACTCTTCTCCCTCTCTTGTATACTCTTCTCTCTCTTTGCCAGTTCCTCTTTTTCGGCCGCGACGATGGATCTCTGCTTCTTCACCTTCTGGTCTATACTC
>DAOVJP010000048.1 GCA_030673205.1 Thermoplasmata archaeon | reverse complement strand
GGATTGTCGACGGTCACGCCGCGGATCGGAACGTCGGCCTCACGCGATTTGCGGATAATCGCCTTTATGACCTCGAAATAATCACCCCAATCCTGCTGATTCTCGTAGCGGCCGTGATAGGAGACCTGGCCTTTGTAGCCCCAATTGGGGAAATTCGTGAGGGTAAAAAACTCGATATCAGGGTATTGTTCTCGCACCGTCTGCATATACACGATCAACTGATCCACGCAGGGCTCGATCGAACGAAATCCCTGCCAGTCCCATTTCTTGTCAAAGTCGAAACGATGCCGCCCGCTGTACAGCGTACGGCTTACGGGCCCGTCCATGTCGAGATAGTCCACGCGCCCGCCGGCGGCCACTATCTTGTCCACCGCCTCCAATGAGCGTGAGACGAACGCTTTTCCGTTGGAGATGACGAGCTCTTTCGCTTTCTCCATCGGGGCGGAAAGTGCTCCTTTCATGGTGCAGGCCACGCCGTTGTATAGGGAGACAGCGGTGGGTCTGGTCTCCAGGAGGCGTTTGGCCGCCTTGTCCAGGTCGACCTGGAACTGCTTTCCATCATAAGTTTCGGCCATATCCGCGAGGGCCTGCGCCGCGCTTCTGGCGATCTTCCCCGCCCCCCGTATCTCCATGGACTCGATACCCTGAGCAATGGTCTCCACCGAATCTTTCAAACTGGATTCACCCTGGTTGGGTAGGGAGCCGGATGTATAAGGAGTTTTTGCGCTCTCTTTACAACCCCGCGTTCTCCTTTTTCTTCCTCCCCGATCCCTTTCTCCCCCTAATCTCCCTCTTTCTCTTTTCCCCAGCGCTTTTTCTTTCCCCATGAAACATCATCCATGCTATAGCTAGGTCCAATGCCGTCTTCCGTACCCCTATTCTCTGTCCTCTCCCCCCTCTCTTCCTTCTTCTTTCCCCTCTTCTTTTCCTCTTTCCGTTCTTCTCCGAATACCTCGGTCCCCCCTACCTTGATGGTGCATCTCTTTTCCGCCGACACGCCATCGCCGGTTATGGTCATCTTTACGGGGAATGAGCCCTTGGTATACTTCGGCTTTATCCGGATGGGTCTCTCCAGTTCCATCTCCGGTTCAAGCCCTTCTACGATCACTTCACCTTCGACATCGAAGAACTCGGCCATATTGGAAAGGTCCAGGGACAAGTCCTTTATCGTCTGATCGGTATGGTTATTCAGGCGGACCATTATCTCTTCGGTCATACCTGGCTCAATATAGGGGGGGACGGTCAAGGACACCATGGAGGCCAAGGAGTCTTCTTCCGCGCCTCCGCCTCCCTCCTCTTGCTCCCTCTTCGATCCCTGCTCTTCCGCGCTCCATCCGCTCCCCCGTTCACTCTCTTCTTGCTCCTCTTTCACTCCCCCTGCTCCATGCTCTCCATTCCAACTAGTATCGTCCCCATCGCCTTCCTCCCCCTTTCCTTCCGTCTCACCGCCCCCCTCCCCGCTCTTCCCCTCATCCTCTTTGCCCTCCGCACCTGGAGGGGATATATCTCTTCCGGAGAGGTAGAAGGCGACAACGGCCACTATCAGCATTGGGTAGAGGAGCCATTCCACTATAGCTAGTATGATGGCGTTAGTGATCGCGAACTGGAACGGGGTGAACCATTCAGGCGCAGCGAACACCAAGAGCATGGAGGACACAGGGGGGAACATGAAGAGTATGCCTCTCACCATCAGGCCTATGAGCAGCATGAGGAAGAGGGCGAACATGAAACTGGCCCGGCTGGTGGCGAATTCCCTGCTCAGAGCGAGGGATTCACGGACCTCCGCTCCCTCTACCACCAGTATTACCACTGAGAACATCCACCAGTAACAACATATCATGGTGGGAATGCCATAACAGAGTATCTCCCCTGCAATGAGGGGAAGGGCGAATATGGCGGAGATCGCCAGGAGGGCAGGCAGTTTGCCGCCGAGAACGCTCAAGCCGCTGGAGATGGTGGTCTCGCCGTGCAGATAGACATCGGCGGCCATGCGTATCACCGCGGCGCTGAAGAATATGTTGACCACCAACGGGAGGAAGAAGGCCAGGAGATATACTCCAGTGAGGCTCAACGCCTGCCCTTCTGGTATAGCATCTACCGTGAGGAAGGAATGTTGGGCGGTCAGCACAAAGAAGGTCATGATGAAACCCAACAACGCGGGGATGGCCCATATGCCCATGAACCGGTGTGCTTGGCTGCGGTACACCCTCCACGCGGAGGTCATGGTTCCAGTGGTCGGTACGGAGCCCGCCCTTCCCATGGGTTTCGGAAGCTCCGCCCCCTCTCCCAACTCCATTACATGGTCGCAGTTGAGACAGGTGGCTAGGCCAACATCCGGGTCCTCCATCATGATGCTGTTGCACTTAGGACATTCCATGGGGGAGGGAATGGGTGGGGGCTTAAAATATGAACGGAGGTCTAGACACCCAGCCGGTCCTTCAGCCGGAGGTAGTGGGCGTATATGCCTTCCACGTCCTTTGTCTCCTTGTGACATATCACGGCCAGGCGGGCCCGGTACTCCAGGTCGTACTTCACCCCGTTGGCCTGCAACCCATCTGAGATAATGCGGGCTAGGTGCCCTCCTTTGCGGTCCCAGTCCGTTAGTATTATCGCACTGCTCCGCCCCCGCAGCTTCTCGCAGAAGACGACGATGCTGTCTCCCCTATTGAGGTGGATGATCTCCCCCTCTATGCCCAGGTTCCGGAGCGCCTTTGTGTCGTTGAAACCCTCGACGATGATCGGCCCCTCCTCTTCCTGTATGTCCTCTATCCACTTCTCCAGGTTTTCCAACTCCTCTTTCAGGTCCCGGTTGTTCATGGCCTATGCTATGGTTTGGGGGAATAAAAGGGTGTGGTGGGAGTGTGGCAGGAGGCCTACAACAATCCCCCGGATATGCTTTCCACGCTCTGCACGTGCTCGACCCCGCTGAGCGCGGCTTCCACGGCGTCGGGATCGCCAGTCTTGTCTGGCATCACCACTTTCACGTGTAGGGCCACTAGGCCGAAGGCCACGGGATGCTCCTCTATAGCGAAGCGGGTGCATAGGCTCTCTATCTTCGATCCCGCTGAATCCTTTATGTCTTGGAGGGGTGCGTCCGGACTGGAGGGCATGAGCTTGTAAGTTATGAGCGCCTCTCCCATCCTAGGGCCCCCTAAAGCCGCATTCGGAACAGGCGTAGGCAACACCCTGGTCTCTACATCTCTTGCATCGTCCTATATCCGCATCGCCGCATTTGGGACAGGAGAATATCGTGTCCCCGATCGCCTTTATAGGAATGCCACAGGAATTACAGTTCGTCATTCAGACACCTTTGCTCCGCAACAGGCGAAGGGTTTTTAAAGGTTTGGTGATATTATACACATGGTCTTAAGGAGGCGGTCGAATGTCTATTCCTTCCGACTCTTACGGCGTAAAGGTTAAATACCACCCGTGGTATAGTACCTTTGCCTACGGGGCGTATACAAATCGCATACGCCTCTCCCTATCACGCTGAACCCTCCTAAACCCCTCCAAAGACCCCCCAAACCACCAGTGTGTGGAGGCCATCTTTTTGGCCTTCGCACACTAATTTTTATTTCCAGACCGTGTTAAATGCTATCAATGGTCATTGTTGCTGGCTTACATAGAAAAGTAGTGCTTGTTTCCATTCTCCTTGGTCGATCATCTTTGCCGCCCTCGCGAGTCCCATGCTCATTTTGTCCGCCCTTGGCGCCCTCGCGAGCCACACATCCCCGTGCCCCCGGGGGAAAGAGATATATCCCGCCCATCGCTTCCCCGCCCCGGTATCATGGCTGTGGATAGGATAGAAGGAGTCAAACCCACGCGGATGGAGCTCTTGGAGATCGTCAAACGGAGGCGCCTTGCAGAGAAAGGGCATAACCTGCTAACGGAGAAGAGGGACGCCCTGGTGGTACAGTTCTTTGAACTATTGGAACGGAGGAAGGGCCTACAGGAGGAGGTGGAGGATAACACCACCAAGGCCTACAAAGCACTCTTCGTGGCCGAAGCCATACACGGCACGTCCGTGGTGGAGGACATAGCACTATCGACCAGCGGCGCGGACGCCATAGACGGCGCATTGGTGAGCGTCATGGGCGTTCTCGTCCCGCAGATGGAGTTCCACGGCAAGAGAGAAGGGCTCCCCTACGACCCCATGGACACCAGCGCCTCCATGGACGAGGCTGCCAGATCCTTCCAGTCCACCATATCCTCCATCGTCCGTCTCGCAGAGGCAGAGGGCTCCATGGAGCGCATGGCCCTGGAGATAGAGAAGACCAAACGCCGGGTGAACGCACTGGAGCACATCTTCATCCCACGGTTGAAGGCCACGGAGAAGTACATCTCCATGCAGTTGGAGGAGAGGGAGAGAGAGGATTTCTTCCGCAGGAAGAGGATAAAAGCGATAATGGAGAGGAAGGAAAGTGGAGAGGCCTCCTAGAGCCCCGCCGGACCCCGAAGAGGACTGGGGAGAGGGCGTAGAGAAGAAGTTCCATCTCGCCAGATGGGTGACCATAGGATACGTATGGGGGATAATTGCCATGGTCATCGGGGCATTGGTGCTCGGGGCGATATTGTTCGGGTGGGTGTAGATCAGGATAATAATACTGCGGCCGCCACCACCGTTGTCCACAGCCCGTTCTTGTCCACCTTCGCCGACTGGGTCATGGCCCTGGAGGTGTATATCCTGCCGTCGATCTTCCATATCTCCTTTTTGTCGTTGTAGCTGGCGTCGGCGTCGAACTCTATGCCGAGGGTGGAGGCGAGCATCTGTGCGGCTAGGTCCTCCGCATACTCTCCGCAGGCCTTCTCCGTCATGCCGAAGCTGTGGTGTTCGCTGAGGTATCCGTAATGGGCTTTGTCCTTTGGGATGGCCACGCCGATGGAGGCCGACATAAGCCGGTTCGGCTCGTTGGAGGCGTTCTCGGACATCACCACGAACAATATCTGGCCAGGGAGGAGGAGCTTCTCCCCCTCCTGTCGGGCTATCATCTTGCACTGCGGCGGGAAGATGGAAGATACCCGTACGATGTTGTATTTGGCAATGCCAGCATTTCGGAGGGCTAGCTCGAAACTCGTGAGCTTCTCTTTGGACTTTCCCACACCTTTGGTGAGAAAGCACCGGGTGGGTAGGAATGGAGAGGGGGCTTGGGTCATGAGGAGGAGAGCATAATTTCAGGGTTTAAGCATTTCGGTGGGGGTGTGGTGTGGCTGGTAGGTGGAATGGGGTGGTGAAATGGGCTGGAGTCAAGCATCCTTCCAACCGCCACTATTTTATATCCTCCCTCGGTTGAGGGGTAGGTGCGATAGATGGAGTTCGAGAATAGGGATATAATCTCCATACATGATTTTTCTACAAAGGAAATATTACATGTTTTGGATGTAGCCAGGGACATGGTTCCCGCCGCGCAGGGCAAGGAGGAGAAGAACATTCTGGGGAGCAAGGTCATGTCCTCCTTGTTCTTCGAACCCTCCACACGTACCCGTCTTTCTTTCGAGGCGGCGATGAAACGTTTGGGCGGCAAGACCGTCGGCTTCTCGGACGCAAAGTCCACCTCCACAAAGAAAGGGGAAACGCTGGCGGACACCATACGGATGGCCGAGGCGTATTCCGACTGTATTGTGATACGGCATTTCAACGAGGGGGCGGGGAGGCTGGCGGCCAAATTCTCTTCCAAACCGGTGTTGAATGCCGGCGACGGCGCAGGGCAGCACCCGACCCAGACCCTTCTAGACCTCTTCACCATACGGGAGGAGAAGGGAGCTATCAAGGGGAACCGCGTGATATTGGCCGGAGATCTGAAATACGGGAGAACGGTGCACAGTCTCGCATACGCTCTGGCCATGTTCGGGGTGGATATGGCATTCATCTCTCCCCGCGGACTGGAGATGCCCCGGGAGTTCGTGTCCCTCGTGAAGGAGATGGGAGTGGACCTCTATGAGGGGAGGGATCTGGCGGAGGCGGTGGCCGAGGGTGACGTACTATATGCCACCAGGATTC
Organism: Thermoplasmata archaeon; assembly: GCA_030673205.1. GTDB lineage: Archaea > Thermoplasmatota > Thermoplasmata > JAGHBH01 > JAGHBH01 > DAOVJP01. The sequence goes on along the minus strand of DAOVJP010000048.1, from coordinate 2,264 downwards.
AGAAGGAGCGTTTCCCGGATCCCCAGGAATACAAGAAGATGGCCAGCTCCTACCGCATAGATAACGAGATGTTGAGCGGAGGGAAAAAGGGGTTGATAGTCATGCATCCCCTTCCCAGGGTGAACGAGATAGCAGCGGAGGTCGACGATACCCCACATGCCGTGTATTTCCGCCAGGCCTTCAACGGGGTGCCGGTGAGGATGGCATTGTTGGCGTTGGTCCTCGGAGCGAGGAGGTGATATGTTGACCAAGGAGTTGAAGGTAAAACCCATAGAGAATGGAACGGTGATAGACCACATACCCGCGGGGATGGCTTTCAAGGTCATATCGATCATAGCCTCTGGTAGGGATATAGACCGACCCATGAGCATCGTGATGAACGTGGAGAGCAAGAGGCTGGGAAAGAAGGACATAGTGAAGATGGAGGACCTGGTGCTCAAGAAAAGGGAGGTCGATAAGATAGGGCTCATCGCCCCGGAGGCCTGCATCAATATCATAGAGAATGCCAGCGTGGCGAAGAAAAGGGAGGTGGACCTGCCCAAACGCGTGGTCGGGATAGTGAAGTGCAGCAACCCCAACTGTGTGAGCAACCAGAACGAGCCAGTGGACTCGGAGTTCGTGTTGGCCTCCAAGACCCCCATTCGCCTGAGATGCATCTATTGCGAACGGGATGTCACAAACATAACCGAGAACCTGATATAGAATAGGGGCTATGGTACTGGAGAGCAGTTTGTATTCCATATCCCCCATACTCCAGAAACCCGGGCGGATCGCCTTGACCGTAACGGCCATTGCCTTGGCCATCGCCCTCTCCGTCACCCTCTTATCATTTGGAGAAGGTGTACGATCCGGTTATGGACAGATATTGGAGGAGCGTGGAACGGACATCTTCGTGGGAGGGGTGGGAAGCAACCTGTTCTTGAGCAGTCTCAACATATTCGAGAACGGTACGAACATCTCGGAGGACATAGAGGAGATGGGGGGCGTGAGGGAGGCTGTGCCCCTGTTATATGGATATCACCCGTTCTATATAGTGACCGAGACCGCCTGGCTTGAGGGAAATGGCAGTGCCGCGCAGGATGGCCAGTTGAGCCTTTATGGGGTGGTGGCCGGAGCCTCCGCGAATTTTGTGGGGGAGGACAGAGGCCTGTTGAACGGCAATGGGCTGGAGACCATGGGAGATCCGCACTACAACGAAGGAAGGTATGATGGGCCGTTCACTGGGGAACTGGTGATCTCCTCGAAACTCGCCAGCATCCTGGGCGTAGTGATGGGGGACACCGTGTACACCAACTCCTTTCTCCCGCCAGATATGACCCCGTGGCTTGAGAACGCCACACCTCTCACCATCACCGCGGTAAGGGACCTGGAAGGCAGGAGAGCCGTCATGCATCTGAGCGAACTCCAGGACCTATGTGGGTTGGAGAACGGGGACGTGTCCGAGATACGGGTGGACATAGAGGATCCCGAGAGGGCAGAGATATTGGCGGCCAGCATTGAGATGGAGCACCCCGTGGCCGCCTTCACCGTGGATGACATCCTGGGGGAGAGCGAACGCTTCCTTTCATCGTTCAAAGAATTGGCCAACCTGCTCTCGGCGGTCGCTATATGTGTCGCGGCCATATTCACATCCACGATAATGATCATAGCTACACATGAGAGGAAGAAGGAATTGGGCCTGCTGAGAGCCCTGGGTTTCAAGAGCTCAACGATACTCGGACATATAATGAGCCAAGCCCTCTTCCTCACCCTGGCTGGCTGCCTGCTCGGACTGTTCCTCGGTTTCATAGGAGTATCCGCTGTTGAGAGCGTGTTGACCTCGCAGTTCTCCGGGGACCTGCCGCCCTATTTCGCATTCAGCCAAGTGACCCCCAGGATAATCGCCGCATCGCTGTTCGTGGCGTTCCTGGTAGCCCTCATTGCCGGACTGATGGCATACCGCCAGACGATGAAGATAAAGGTGGTGGAGGTGCTCCATGGCGATTAGTCTCTCCTGCCGCAACCTCCTGCGGAACAAGAAGAGGACGGCCATAGTGCTGGTATCGGTCATGCTCTCCGCCTCCATGCTCATATCGACGTTGAGCATAGGCAATGGTATAGTATCGACGGTGGATGAGAGGGTAGAGGGCACGAACATAGACATAGTGATAACGGTGGAAGAGTTCCACAGCCTGTCCTTCGCCCACAACACCACGGAGCGCCTGGAGGCCATGGATGGTGTGGAATTTGCCTCCCCAATGCTCATATCCTTCGATCAGACCGTG
>DAOVJP010000294.1 GCA_030673205.1 Thermoplasmata archaeon | reverse complement strand
TTCGCCGACCACTCTGGTGATAGAGAAGGGCAAAGAGCTGATACAGTAGGGGCTAGCCAACATTTTAAAACCTGAAACCTGTTCACCTGAACATGGAACAGAGGTATTTGCTCTCTCTAGACGAGCTTTCGCTGGGGGAGACGATAGATGAAAAGGACATGGAGCCCGTGCTCCACATAAGAGCAAGCGTGCCTATTCCTCCTGGACTTCTCATATTATCCTCTGTGTTCGAGACGTTCATAGAGCCGCACATGGAGCAGATAGAGGATATACTGCGCTCCGACACCTCCAACCTGGAGGCATCGAAGGCCGTTGAAGAACTGCTGTTGGAAGCACTGCTCCCCCCTGGATTGGAATTGGAGCTGGCCCGGGCTTTCAAGACTATGCTGAAAGAAGAGGATTGGTGCCTTCTTCTCCCTCCTCGATATGATGTGATGACCACATTCTCCTATCCTGTGGTCAATGACAAGCTCTCATTCCTGCGTAAGGTATTGGACATGTATTCCCGGGCGTATGATCCCGAGATGGTGGCCATTGCCCGGGGCGGAGAGAAGTTCTCCTGTCCAATCCTCGCATTGGTGGTTGGGAACACATTTGCCTCTGGGACCGCGGTGGTTGATACCGGGGGGAGCTTGCAGATAACCGCTTCCCGGGGCTGGATGGCATATACGGAGTACGATCTCTATGAACTTTCTATGGTAGATGGGAGCATGAGGAACACGGACATCCGAGAGCAGGTATCCATTCACCAACTCTCCTCCTCTGGCTTCCAAGAGATACCTGTTTCTTCGGGCGAGAGCTCCGCTCGCAAACTGAGCGATACTGCCCTACTGGATATCTATGGTTTTGCACAGAGGATGATGGAAGGGAAGGCGAAGACATCTTTTTCTTTCTCATGGCTCCTATCTCCCAGGGCCAGCGCGGCGCCCATGGTGCTCTCATATGCCGAGGAGGGCGGGAAGGAGGAGAGGGCCAAAGGAGAAGAGGGAGACATGGGCGAGATGGGGGATGAGGAGGGTATGGGAGGCGTGACCAGAGTAGTAGGCTCAGGTGTGAATGAGGACACGCATCCCTCCACCAGCCCTATTCGCTCGGCGACCTCTTCATCTGCCCCGCTCTCTTCTCCCACCCATTCTAATTCTCCCCTGCCAGTGACCAACGGCCCCGACATGGGCGGCGCAGGGCTCAATCTCCCGGTGCAGCCAACGGCCACGGGGCTGGTATCCATAGGTGGCAGACACCCATGGTTCCCTCTAAGCGTCAGCCCATGGATATCCGACCCCTCCTCCCTGACCCCCGCGGAGGATGTGATGGATATCTATGTTTCACTGGAAGGGCAGATACCGGAGGACATTGTTCAGACCGTAACCTCGGCCAGGGCGGGGCGGGTCTTCCTGGTGATAGCCCCGGACCTTATTCCGGAACTACTCCGTAGGATAGGCACATCTCTTTCCCGGGACCGAGTGCTTGTCCTAGCCCGCATATCGGAGACCTCAGAGGCCTTTATCACAGATGATATGACGGAGGGGGCGGATGGCGTCATGGTGGACACCCGGGTGAGCGGCCCAAGAGCGGAGAAGGTCCTTTCTCGGGCCGTGGAAACGGTCATACGCGCCCTCGGCCCTAATAAGAAGGTGGTGGTGAACGCCAGCGGCCACTTCTGGTCAGAGGAATTCCTCTCCTATGTGATATCGTCGGGGGTATACGCCCTCGCAGTAGGAATGAACGATGTGGCCGTGGCCTCCCATATGGTCGCCGGGATCGAGAGGCGACTTCTTCTAAGAGGAGGGATAGGTGGTATGGGGAAAGGTGAAGGAGGCGGCGGCAGAAGTAGAGGAGGGTATAATGCACCGTGAGGCGGCGGCAGAAGTAGGGGAGGGGTATAATGCACCGTGAGGGGGCGGATGATGATAGCATATTGTCCGAACTCGAGCAGGCATTGGAGAAGGACCATATATTCTCTGGGGGAAAGGTTCTCAGCCCGATGATGAGCACCCCCCTGCCTATCGTTCTCCCTGCACACCGAATGTTCTTCGAGGCAAATCTGGGCAACCCGGGACTGTATCCTGGGACGAAGGGATTGGAGGATACGGTCATAGGATGGATGGGAGAGCTTTTGCACGCCCCGCCGACAGTGGTGGGGCAGGTGACCAGTGGCGGGACAGAGTCCAACATAACTGCTTTATGGATGGCCAAAAAGCATACGGGAAAGAAGAGGGTCATATTCTCAGCACACGCCCACTTTTCCCTGCCCAAAGCCTGTGATATGCTGTCCATGGAACCGGTGGAGATACCGTTGGATGATGAATTCCTTCCCGACTTGGATGTTCTAGAGCGAGAGGTGGGGAAGGGGGGCGTTGCATGTGTGATAGGCATAGCCTGCACAACTGAACTCGGCCTTCTGGAGCCCATAGAGTTGATGGGTCATCTCGCTAGAGATTCGCCCTTCCATGTGGACGCGGCCTTCGGAGGTTTCGTCCTCCCTTTCATGAACCCTTCGCCCCCTGCATACGATTTCAAGGTGGGCGAGGTTGACTCCATATCGCTGGACCCGCATAAGATGGGGGGAGCGGCCATACCGGCGGGTGCCCTCTTGCTAAGGGAGCCAGAGGCGGTGG
>DAOVJP010000033.1 GCA_030673205.1 Thermoplasmata archaeon | reverse complement strand
CACAAAGCCTCTTCTCTCGCTCCGCCACCGTTCGTTCTCTTTCTGCCAGTCCCTCCTCTCTTTGCTGGAGTTCCTCAGCTTCTTGCTCGAACTGCGCGACCACACCATCTTCCAACAGGCAGAGCCTCCAGTCATAGATATGTATATGTCTCCCTTAAAAAACTATTGCCAGGGTAGAAGGGTTCTGTGAGAAAATGCTTCTTCTCTCTTAAAACTCCCCTGCACAATCTTTTTCAACACCCTCCTCCATCCTTCACCGTGGACCCCATAGGATATTATCTGGAAGAAGACCTGGGCAAGGGAGACGCCACCACCCTCTCGTTGGGCATAGGCGAACGGCCTGCGAAGGCCAGCATAGTAACGAACGAGCCGTGCATCCTGGCCGGTGGCGAGGAGACAGTGGAGGTGTTCTCGCGCCTGGATGCGAGGGCCATCCAACTGGTGGAGGATGGGGATCGAGCGGAGGCGGGGGCCGTGGTGATGGAGATAGACGGGAAGGCTGGGGCCATATTGGCAGGGGAAAGGCTCGCGCTCAACATATTGAGCAGGATGAGCGGAATAGCCACTGCCACAAGGATACTCACAGAAAAGGTCCAGGCCATAGACCCCCGGGTCAAGATCGCGGCCACCAGGAAGACCACCCCCGGCTTCCGTGTGTACGAGAAGAAGGCGGTGGAGTTGGGAGGTGGGGAGCAGCACAGGCAGCGTCTGGACGATCTCGTGTTGATAAAGGATAACCATCTTGCAATGGTGGGGAGCGTGGGTGAGGCCGTTAGAAGGGCGAAGGAGGCCAGCGAACTGAAGGTGGAGGTGGAGGTGGAGAACATGGAACAGGCCCTGGAAGCCGTGGAGGCCGAGGCGGACATCATCCTGCTTGACAACATGACCCCTGGGGAAGCGAAGGAATGCTTTGGGGCAATAAAGGACCACTCCCCTGATACGCTGGTGGAGGTGTCCGGGGGGATCACTCCGGAGAACGCACATCTCTATGCCTCGTGTGCGGACAGGATATCCATGAGCAGGATAACCTCCTACTCTCCTCCAATAGATCTCACCCTTCATTTTTTGTGAGGAGAGCCAATGGAACGGTATGAGATAGAGGAAGGCATTTACATCCACAGCAACGGGGCCCTGCACATCCCGAGATTGGGTTTGGCGGCGGTGGCCGATCTTCATGTCGGCTTCGAGGCGGCGCTGTCGGAGGCGGGAGCGAGCATGCCGCGAGCCCAGCGAAAGCCGCTTTTGGAGCGGCTACACAGGGTGATCAAAGAGCTGAAGCCCCACATCCTGGTGGTGGTTGGGGACCTGAAACACAACTTCGACAGGAATCTCGGCCAAGAATGGGAGGAGGTGGAGGAGATAGTGGAGACCCTATCCCGGGACTGCGACCTGGTGGTTCTTAGGGGCAATCATGACAACTATCTCATAAACATATTGAGACAAAAAAGCATCCAGCTGTTGGATACGTATGAAGTGGAGGGGGAGGTTACGTTCAACCACGGCCACAAACCCTTGGAATGGAAAGGGCTCCTGGTCATGGGGCATGAACATCCCTCGGTAGGGATAAGGGATCCTGTTGGGGGGATGGTGAAACTACCATGTTTCTTGTATAACTCGAAGGAGAGGGTGCTCGTCCTCCCTGCCGTGAGCCCATTGGCACGGGGAACGGATGTTGTGCGGACCGATACCTTCTTCTCTCCTCTATTGAGGCCTCTCGCTCTCGACAATTTCAATATCTGGGGGGTCAGCGATATAGGCCTTCTTGGCTTTGGCTCGGTGGCGGCGCTTCGGATGGCGACCATAGAGCAAGAAGGCCGGTAGGCACAGGAGGATCAGCCATTCGGCGGAGAGGAGAGGGATGTACGACACAGTGGTGTCCGTGGCCGATGCTGAACATGTCCCTTTGGTGTTGATGACAGATAGGTAGGTGACATCCGTTCCGATCGCCCCCGAAGGAACAACTATCGTGACCGTTATGGGGAAGCTCGCGCCCATATGTATCCGTCCGGTGTCTGGCTCCCCATCGCCGTCCGTGTCGTAGGCGGGGTTCACATAGTCCCAGTTGCCATCCCCATTGCTGTCATAGGCCATGACCGCTCCTCCATCCATTATGCTCACATTCCATCCCTGGGAGCTTGTGACGAACAGGTTATAGGTGTCCGAGCCTTTGCCGGTGTTGTTTATCCAATGTGTATATGTTACCGTGGCACCGGATAGTGTGAGAGCGGTGTTATTCGGTCCCACGGTAACATTGCATCGGACGATGAATTTGGTGGTCAACGAGTGTGTGGCCCCGTCCGTCTCCGTGGCGTTCACCGTATACACATATTCTCCTACGGGGGAGTTCCAGGGAAGCGTGAAGGTATAGTTGAACAGTTTCCAATAGTTTCCTGGGTCCGGTGTCTCTTCGATCATGGGCTCGCTTACCAGCGTTGTTCCGTTCGGATAGGTTATGGTCACGACCGCCCCCTGTATGTCCTGCTGGCCTAGGGGGTCCGACACCTGTGCCCGTATGATGTTGGTCTCGCCTACCACAAGCTCCATGGTCTCGGCGGAAGAATTGTATGTCTTGGCCCAGACCACATGGGTGTATGTGTTGGTCGGTATCTCCACCCTGGAATCATATGTTGCGGAATCATAGTACACGATGATGGGCCTTTCGCTGGTGAACACTCGCAGGCTCAATGCGTCTCCCCCCGTAAAAGAACCCTCCGCCGGGATGGCAAATGTATACCACCCATCAGTGGCGATATCGTTCATTGTGGAGCTACCCAGCAGGAAGGCACCATAATATAGGCCCACAGTGACATCCGCGATCCTGTTCCCTTGTGTGGATGTTGATATGTACAGGTCTACCGTCACTACTCCCGTTATCTCGAAAGGCCCTGCCATGATGGGGGACTGTGTCCAAATATGATCGTTCCCCGCGAGTATCTCCGTGGTGAGGAGAGACGCTCCCATCTGTGTGGTTAACATATCCCCGCCGTTGAGATACAATGCCTTGACCACCTGCGGAGAGGGTACTACGGTGACCAGAGCGACATTATCCTCCACCCCTGTGTGATTCTCCGATACTGCGAAGATACTTGTGGTATCCACCATCCCCGACGCCCCCATAGGCACGGCTTTCGTCACTATCAATGCGGCGGCGATCCCGGGAGAGAGGGGTATGCGAACATCGTTCCCCGATTCGAACCCGGGATCTATCCAGTCCCATATCCCATCTCCCTCATCATCCCTGGCTATGATGTTCCCTCCGTACGAGAGGTTGGTGGGCCAGCCCATGGAGGATGTGGATGTTGAGAGCAGGTATGAATTGTTATACGCCCCTATATTCTCGAGAAAGACCTCGTAGGATACGCTGTCCCCGGCCGACGCAGTGTGGGTCTGGTCGGAATAGAACAATACACCGTTCTCCACAGGGCTGAAGAACCAATGGGATCCTGTGGAGGTCACATCGTTGGTCTCCACGGCGATTATTTCCACGAGATACGCCCCCGATGGGGTTGTTGATGCCAGCGCGATGGAGTTGTTGTATATCTCCCAGTATCCGCCTGGGTCCTGGGAGAAGGATAGGAGAAGGATGTCGGATGCCAGCAATGTCCCGTTGGGATAGTATATGGTGGCGCGGACCTCTTTGATATCCTGAATGCCCAGGGGATCAGTGATGTTGGCCCTTATCTCCACCACCTCTTCTGGTTCAAACTCCTTCGTCTCCGCTGTAGCGTTATGCGTCCTCACCCATTCCACATCGATATATGTGTCCGTCTGGAACACGCTTCTAGAATCGTATGTTCCTGATGCGAAGTATATAGTCGCTCCCAACGAGTTGCTAGTCCCGGAAACGGTGACGGTCACTGTTATGGCCTGGCCAGCAGGAACGTTCGGTACTAGTGTGTCCGTGGTGAATGTATACCAGTTCTCGCCGGTGAGCCCGGATATGGTGGTGCTCCCTATGATCGTGGCGCCATAGCCCAATGTTACCGTGACCGATGGTTTGTTGCTGCCCGCCGTTATGGGGGCTAGGTATAGGTGGGTGGAGATGGCCCCAGAAAGGTTGAACGTTCCAGCCATCGGCGGGGCCTGGGTCCAGATGACAGAATCCTGTCCTTGTTTGCTATATAATGTCACTGTCTGTGTTAGTCCACCCATGAAGGTGTTCATATCCCCACCCTCTCTGATATACAACGTCTTCGTCTCCGCCCCCCTGGACAACAGCTTCATGAGACGGGTTGGTTGGGGCATTCTGATGTCCTGATCCCCCATATCCCCCGTACCGTTCCAGCCCGTTATGACCATCGATACCGTGGCATTGATCACATAGAGGGGATCAAGGGCAATGAACATCTCTATGGCATGATGAGACAATGCGCTGGATACCTCTCCGCTCCTGTTCCATCCCCACGTCCCGTTATCATCTGTGTACTCATATATCGCAGAGGATGTCACCTTCCCATCCCTACCCAGTATCTCCACCATGCTCTCCATCCCCCCCACCAACGCCGGATCATCGTATCCCGTGGAGGAATTGCTGTCCCTGTCCATGAATATCCTGATGGCATCCTCTCCGGTGACCGGGGAGCTTGTGGCCTCGGTGATCGATCCTATATATATCCTCACTCCCGTGTCCTCTCTATACAACCATACATCATCGCCCCCCCAGTCATAGTCTCGGACACCATCGTTGTCCCTGTCCCAGTCCTCCAGGTCCTCTATGCCGTCGTCATCGAAATCATGGGGATGCGTATCGTTCGCGTCATCTATGCCGTCCCGATCTGCATCTGGCAGTCTGGGAGGGGCAGGTGCGGGGGGTGGGGAAGGAGAATGGGATGGGGAGAGCTTCATCACATGGGGAACATCCCTGCCTGCCAGGAGATGACCGGCGACATCAAGGTATAGGAAAAGACCGCGCGTATCTATGGCTAGTCCATATGTTCCCATGTCAACATCATCGCTCCCCCCTCTGGCATCCTCCAACGGATCGTTCAACAACATCCCTGCATGCCAATCCCCATACCCACCATCTATCTCCACTCTATCAGGGGGCAGATCAATGTATGGAAGAGAAAAGATGTCAACATTGTTGTCCAGGATGCTGGGAAGCCCAGGGATGCTCGTTATCCAGGCGCCTACAGCGGTTGAGACAGGCGCGTCGGGAGAGATGTGGCCCATGAGCAGCATCGTGGACAATTGCCCCACCATCATCTCATGTGGATGGTCGAGCGGAAGGGAGAAGGAAGAGGAAGAGGGAGTGGCCTGGGCCAGCAGAGCATCCTCCGGTCCATATCCTCCATTCCCATCATCCAGATAGAGGGAGACCTGATCGAGGGCTTCATAGGGAGCAGAGCCCAACAATTTGCAGGAGAGTTCCGAGAATTTCACATTCCCCCCTGGGGCGTATACCTCTATCGTATCCAAGAGGAACGAGGTGTCCCGCTGCACCACATCCCCTCCACCAACGGTCTGAAGCAAGGCTAGGGAACCAGGGTTTCCCGGGCACAATATGGGGGTCACATCCCTCTCACTCTGTGCATTCTCCAGGACGAGCACCACCTGGAGAATATCCCCTTCTCTCGGAGCCGGAGCGCCTACCTTGGATATCACTGTTTCCACGACATAGCCAGAGCAAGCCGCTTTTCCCACCCTATGCTGTTGAAATCCCCGCCAATCGAGGTGGCTTTCGTTATTGGCGAACTTAGAGCAAACCTCTACTCTCACATTCCCTTCGAGAATGTATAGAATGAGGATGGAATCCGCCCCTATCCCATGGACCTCGTATCCTGTGGAAGCATTGCCGTCCGTATCCACGAGCATGAAGGCCTGCAACCCCCCTGTAGTCTCCATGTCCACGGAGGCTCTAAGGTACATGTAGAGGTTCTCTTCCCTCTCTATGAATTTGATCTCTAGTATGTCCGGGCCCGAGCCTTCAGCTATATCCCAGAAGGAATTGACCTCCGCCCAATCAGAGAATTCTCCATCTATGCCAACAAAATGAACATGAGATGGTTGGAAGGAGAATATGAACACACTAGGGAGCATGAGAACGAAGACCAGCGCTATAACGGCCGCACGATATTTCCAGGTCGTATGGCGTCTCAGTATCGTTTCATAGTTGTATCTGGGGCCGAAGCCGTTCACCAGTCCATCGCTGTATATCAGCCCGTTGCCGTTCACCAGCCCGTCGCCGTATATCAGCCCGTTGCCATTGACCAGTCCGTTGCCGTTGATAAGTCCCAGGCCATTGACCAGCCCATTAGTACGACCACGCCCATTAACCAACCCACTACCATTCGTCAACCCATTAGTACGACCACGCCCATTAACCAACCCACTACCATTCGTCAACCCATTAGTACGACCACGCCCATTGACTAGGCCTTTTCTCTGGAACAATGCACCGTTCGTGAGTCCTGTGCCGTTCGTAAGGCCTTTCCTCTCCCCTACCCCCAGTCTCTCCTCCTCAAGCTCCTTTTTCCTTCTTGCCGAATCGAAGAACTCCTCCAGGGAGGCTACGGCTATGACCTCCTGCATATCCTCCCACTCCTCCGCCTCCCCTTCCTCGGTCACATCCATATCAAGCTCGGCATCACAAATGGGGCAGATCTCGGCCCCGGAGGGAAGGAACGCGCCGCAGTTGGAGCATAGGAGGGCGGAATCATCATCGAACGCCAATGTGGTGAGACCATCCAAATCGATCCCCTGCCTGCAGAGTGGACACTCCTCCGTGCCCTTGGAAACTATGGCTCCACAATGAGGACAGAGATACAGGTTATGGTGCTCCTCCTCCACTTCCTCTGCCTTCTTGGCGGAAACGCCAAAGAACCGCTGGAACAACGCCTCCACCCTTCCCGGCTCTCCAACCCCCTCCTGCACTGTCGATATGACTGGCTCCAACTCCTCCCCCATATCTTCCAGCAACATGCCTGGCTCCTCTTCCTCCTCTTCTTCCACGAACTCGACGCCACATATCTCACATTGCGTTGCTTCCTTTGATATGAAGGCTCCGCAGAAAGGGCACAGGAACAGATCGTGGGAATGGCCTGCTTCCACCTTCTGCAATATCTTTTCCGGGGGGTTGATCGTCAAATCGGCACCACAGGTCGAGCATAACTCCTCAGCAGGGAGCACCCACGTGCCGCATATCACACATGCCAGGCCGGAGCGCTCTGCCACAAGGCCCGTGTCCCCTATGTATGTCCTCTTCTCCGAGACATCCAATACCTTGGGGCTCAGAGAGACCAGAGATACCTGTACACCTCGCTTCGAGCTGGTGAGGACAAGGATGCCATCGATCATGTGGGCGAAGGAGGTGGCTATGTCCTCGCTCTTGTGATCCTCCGATATCACAACGAGGCCGGTGGCTCCCTCTATCTTGGAGAACAACGGAAGAAGATGCTCCTCCAACTCCTCTTTGCTGTACAGGGAGAGTGCGCCGTCTATTATATCCAGCAATAATCTTTTGTTCTGGAAAGCAGAAGCGTCCAGGGACTCCATGGCCATCCCGAGGGCCATCCTCACATTGGCCAGGTCCACGGATGAGAGCAGCATCCCATCCACTTCTTCCACTCCGCGGACGGACCGACGGTGAAAACTCTCCCAGTCGACGATATGCAACTGGCCCTCTTCTAACGCCTGCCAGGCATCAACGCCCAGGCTTTCCAGACGACTCATGAAATCCACGGCCGAGGTGGAGAGCACCGCCACCACCCCTTCACCGCGTTCCAACCCCTCTCTCACGAAACCTGAGATGGCCACCGCTCTCTCCCCTCCGGGGCTGGCCCTCAATATGAGCCTCGCGCCTGGCTCCACGGGGCGCTCCTTGCCCGCCTCCAGGTTCTGTATCCCCAGGTTGATCCTGTCCATTCTTCCTATTCTCCTTTGTTAGTGTTCGATACCCCCCTAGAACACCTTCTCGTCCGCGGCTACGTGTATGCCTGTCTTCCGGATCAGGAAGGGATGTTTGGCCGTGTCGTGGTTGGTGAAGCGCATCTTGCGCACCGTGATGGTGCGCCTCAGATCGCCTTTGATCTCCTCCAATCCCAGCACTATGAAGGTGTCGGCCACGAACTGCTCTATGTTGTATCTGGTCAATGCTCCATCCTCCAACGACTCCGATATCAGGATAGAGCATACTTTCTGGTCCTTGATGTCCCTGACGAAGCCGAACAACTCCTCTCTGAGCTCTTCGTTGGAGCGGTACGGAAGTCCGGCGGCGCTAACGGAATCCACCACTAGCCTCTTGGCTCCAGTCTCTTTTATGAGGCGGGATATGGTGGTGCTCAAAGTGCCGAACGCCACCATCTTCTTTCTCCTTTCCATGGTCTGGTCCCGCCTCATCTCCCCCAGGTCCACTATCTTTATCAGCCCCTTTTTCTCCATCCCATGAACGTCCATGGAGAAACTGGCTGTAGCCCTCTCTATCTCCTCCCTGCTCTCTTCCAGAGAGATGTAGAGGCCTTTCTCCCCCTTCTCCGCCCCGGCATAGAGGAACTGCATGCTGAGAATGCTCTTGCCGCTTCCCGCCGGGCCGCTGATGAGGTTGGCGGTGTTCTCCAAGAAACCGCCCATGATGAGCTTGTCCAGGCCTTTGATGCCTGTGGCTGATCGTTTCATCCTTCCACCTCCCTTGTGGCCAGCACAGGCAGGAGCCGTATGAGCTCCTCCATATCCTCCCCCGTCCTCTCCAACCCGTGTGCGGAGCCAAAGGCCATGTCTTCCGCCTCATCCCTCCCATATCGTTCCTCCAGTACGAGGAAGAGATCGTAGGGGTTGCCTGTCGGCGGCGGGTCCAACGGTTCTCCATATATCCGGTTGGCCTTTTCCAACATCGCTTCTATAAGGGCCTCGGAGAGATGGAGGTCGGCGTTCCCTTCATCGGAGAGGTCGAGGACCAAAGATATTCTGGGTCCGGGCAGGCGGTATTCTATCATCTCCCTGGTCTTGCCTCGGACCGTGCGGGTCTCCAGGAGCCCGGCGGCGGCCAGAGCCCCCAGATATTTCATCGCGGTGGCAGTGTGCAGGCCAGTGGCCTTTGCCAGCGAGGATGCCGTTCCCTTCCCCTGCTCATGGAGTTCATACAGGAGTTCCATTCCGTTCTTCTTACCCAATGCCTCTGCGGCCAGTCGAAAGCGTTCCCTATTCATTGCCATGTTCATACCTCCAAAGTTTATTGTTCGTAAAGTCTCGGGGGTTAGAGTATACGAATATTAAAGTTATAGTATATATGTGTTGTGCTTGGGCGTGCGCGTGTAGGATGAGAGTGCTTCGGGCATCCCCTCCAGTCGTTCCCGTCCGTTCACCGGCGGAAGCACCCTGGGACACCTCAGACTCCAACCGGGGCGATCTGAAACTCTCCATCATGGGTCTCGCCAAAACATCTTAAACCCCCGTCTCCTTATGTCATCCATGACTTTGTTCACAGGCTTGGTATACGATCCTTCCCTCCCCTCCCGGTTCTTCGAGGGCTCGGTGCTCGTGGAGAACGGTGTGGTCGTGGAGGTCAGCGAGGAGAAGGGAGAGGGGGAGATGCTCATTCTGCCTTCCTTT
>DAOVJP010000027.1 GCA_030673205.1 Thermoplasmata archaeon | reverse complement strand
TATAGCACCTTGGAGCCATCTTTGATGGAATCCTCGATGGTCCTTGAAAAAAGCGCATTGAACAAGCCCCTCTTTCTATGATCGGCGTGCACCAGGCCATCGAGAGCAAAGGTCGCGGGGATGATCTTTTCTCCTATCTTCAACGGGACCCTATTGGAGCAGTACATGCCAACCAATCTATCTTGATGCTCGGCCAGTATTATCTTGGAGCGCCCGAAGGGGCATTTCTTGAACCGCCATACCCAGTGCTCCTTGCTCCTCTTCTTGTTGAATACTTCTTCCCAGAGATCAAGTATCTCCTCTTCCTCACCTTCCCGATAGGGGCGAATGATGTAGTCCTGTTCCATGGCAGGGCAAAATGCCATAGGGACATAATACACTTTCTATGATGGGGATCGGGGTGCCTCTGGAAGGTGCTGACCCTATGTTTATATATCTCCTGCGTTCATCTCAGAGAGCGCAGGGATCAACTTGAAAGGAGAGATCGTCCTATGATAAGAAGGAGATTGGCTAAGGCACTAGCGATCAAGGATAACCTGAACTTCAAAAAACGCAGCATGGCAAAGAATAACTTGAAGTATGAGGCCGCTTTCAAAGATCGGAGCATTATCTGTGATTATGATCCGCCCGCGCTTGGAGTAGACATCACCAACGTATGCAACATGAAATGCTGGTTTTGTCCATATCACGGCAAGGAGATATCGCCAAATTTCACCCCTGACAAGGATTTTATGAGCCTTGAGACCCTGGAGAAGATACTGGACGCATTTCCTCTCACAAGCGTGATATCCCTCGGAGGCTCCGGGGATCCGCTTCTCCACCCTCGACTCAGAGATATGTTCGAACTCATCCAGGCCAAAAGGCCCGATGTCACATTGACCACGTCCACTAACGGTCTTGCCTTGGACAAGGTGGACTTTGATGATTTGTTCTCATTCGATGTCTTCAAAACAATAAACGTATCCATCGATACTCTTGATAAGGAGACACACCAGAGTTGGACGAACACCCCCGATAGTCTGGAGCTGACCTTCAAGAACCTGGATAGTCTTTGCGAGTGGAGAGAAAAGAATAGAAAAGGAAAGCTGGAGATCGCGATATCTTTTGTCATATCAAAATCTCATCATAGGGACATTGAGAGCATGATAGGGATCATGGAGAGATACAAGATCGACCTACTGCAATTCCAGAACTATATACCGCCCTCGTGTACGGGGGAAGATACCATAACAACCGATGACAAGGAAGTGATCGCTCACTTCAATGAACTTGCCAACAGATTGAAGCCTCCCTTCCAGGTACGCCTTCCCAACCCAATTGATGTGTCCAGTGGTGAGAACCACTGTGTCCAGCCTTGGGATCTCATGGAGATCGATTCAGACGAGAACACCAGTCCTTGCTGCATAATCGCTCGAAACGAGAAGTACGGGAAATTTACTGGAAAGGAAGCCTGGAATCGCCAGAGCTTGCAGGAGACCAGGCGCATATTTGCAGAGGGGAAGAAACCATTCAAATACTGTAACTTCTGCTTGGGCAATCAAGATCCTTCAAAAAGAATACGTATACGAAAAGGGACGTAGACTCGGGAAAGAGAAAGGATAGGGATGACCAAGATGGGCGGTTTCAACAAGAGGCGGGCGGTTAAGAACAATACAGATCGTCGAAGGACTATCGGGAATAAGGGCTCTTGTCCCGTTCTCCACAGACACAAAACGCCACATGGGCCTTTCGTAAACCATCATGGACAGATCTCGATACTCCATAGCCAGGCAAAAGCTCTTAAGGCAACAGGAGGGAGGATAGGATGAGCGGAGGGAGGATAGGATGAGCGGAGACCTAACGATACGGTTGATGGAGAGGTCGGACATAGAGAACATTGCCGAATTCATGGGATCTATCTACGGCATTGAATATGGGAAGGAATATTGGGAGTGGAAGCTCTATGCCCACCCATGGAACTCGGGAACCCCCTTGAGCACACTGGCGATGGACGGGGATAAAGTAGTTTCCTTCTATGCCACGATACCCATGCACTTTGTATCGCCAGATGGCATTATCGAAGGGAACCAGATACTCGATCTGGCAACGGACCCCGCGTACCGGAGGAGGGGTATATTCAGGAAGGAGATGGAACTCCTCACCGAGGAGATGAAGAAGAGGGGACACAGGTGGAGCGTGGGCTTCGCCATGGAGAAAGGGCTATCTATCCAGGGGTTGTTGACGATGGGCTATTCGCATGTAGGCAACCTGGTCCAAGTAGCCAAGGTCTACGACAGCAGTTCTTTCTCCAAGAGGGAGGGGGGTGTTGCCAAAAAAGCAATGAGAAGCGCTTTCTCCATTAAGGCCAGAGGAAACTATGGAGATATTCCGCCAGGCATTATCCTGACAGATCACATGCCGAGAAGCATCGAGGCCCTCCTATCGAATGCAAAAAGGGATAGGCGATTGTGGGTCGAGCGAAGCAGGGAATGGCTGGAGTGGAGGATCAAGAATCCACGGGGGAACTATGATCTCCTTTTGGATACCAAGGAAGGGAGCAGCGGCTATTTGCTGTACGCCTCTTCTTCCCAGAATGGAATGGTCCAGGGACACATCCTCGACTGTCTAGCCACCAGCGAGGATTCTTATCTGAGGCTGTTCAAGGCCGTGGATCATCTAGCTGGCCTAAAGAAGGCCGCCATCGTCAGGTCGCAGGGCATGCGTGGCTCCCGGTTCTTAGCACACCTGGGTACATCTGGATTCGCAAAGCAAGCAGCCAAGACCGCCTTCATAATCAGGGATCTGGGCGGGAGCGCAAAAGAGATCGGAGAGGGATCGAACTGGCATGTGTGCTTGGCCGATACGGATCACGGATAGATTACTCCGTAGCCCCTAGCTTCGCAACGAGCTCTTTCCCGGTGAGGAAACGAAAGGGAACCCCTGTCCTTTTGCTAACCGTTCCTATGCACTCTAGGTTTGCAGCCAGATTATCCCTGTTCTCGTAGAGCCCACTTGAGGAGTCGACCAAGAGACAGTCGGGGTGGAAATATATAGAGAATACGGAGATCCCGCCCTTTCCAGCACTTGAAAATACCTCATCACATGCCCGCCTGAAAAGCTCGATGGATCCGCCAGCTGCGGCCGAGCCGCGTTTCTTCACCACTATCCGAGGGGAAACAAGCTTGCCTCCCCTATACGGTATCATGTTCCTGACGAACCGGCCTGCGACATTCAAATTCTTATATCTGAATGTGGCATTGGGCACTTCCCAGATAGAGAGAGCTTCCTCCCCCCCGGCCTTCTTATGGTCCTTTTTGTGGGGCAGATAGGGGAGCGTAGGAGAGCCCCGCCAATCCTGAACATCCACTTTCAACCCTTGTTTTGTATATGATATATTATGCGCATCGGGAATACATGAGAGATCAACCTTCAACCCCAATTCTCCAAGAAGAGCAAGCGTCCTATACGTCTGGAATCCCCAGCCCGATTTTACCGATGTCGGCCTCCACCTCTCGGGAATGGCGGAATATCCCTTCCTTATGCACTTCTCGATCCAGGGCCGATCGTCCACCTCCGCATACCACCCCCCAACAGCATCGTTCCATCTCCACAGATGGACATGCCATCCTATCTCATCCCCGAACGACTCCAGTTCGGATAGGCGCTTGGAGAACTTCCTGAATGGCCAGGCAGGGTCACCCCCCATCTCCTCCATCTGCTCGTCCGAACGGATGAACCAAAGGACCCGCAACGGTCCTCCATACGGATCGGTCATTCCTCTGAATCTATCATTGAACAAGGGTATTCCCTCGCCAACCCCTCTCCACGAGCATTCTTCTCGTTTGGCGTCCGAGCATCCTCCGAAACTCTCCCTATCCTGGTCGGTGTCGCAGGCCAACAGGACAAGCACTTCCCTATCTGCCATTATGCTCCGCTCCATCGACGGCAGATATCAGACTGGTGAGCCATGGTGAGAGCTAGGGTTCCAAAGTTAATAAGCTTTCGATAATGCTTTATACCTCTGTGCCAGTCCACGAAACCATGAGGGTGCTCTCTCTTCAGCCAGAACTCGACCCACGGGCGTATAAGATCAACAAGGCACTGACAGCCCTTTATCCGGACCTGGAGGTATACACCCTCTTCGGAGATGAGCGAAAGGTATCGGAGCAGATATCGCGTTCCCCGTTCATAAAAAATTTTGCTCCGGAGAGCTATGATCTCATCTTCCGCAAATGGAACATGCCCTATGAGGCCTTTCTGAAATACTATGCCCCCCTCTCAGGAGTATACGGCCGGGTGCTGGCCAAGAGAATAGAGAACTATGCCAGAAAGAATCACATAGACATAATACACGCCCGGCCTCCGCCGGACCATCTGGGCTATGTGGCCAAGAAGCATACGGAATATCCTGTCGTATCGGAGATATATGACCTGATGTCCCTGGCAGATCTAGATTACAAAAAAACACCTCATACCATGCGAGAGGACATGCTGCGTCTCAGGACCAACCGCCTTGCGGATGCGATGAGGGGGTGGGAGGACTACATAGCACAGAACTCCGACCATCTGGTCTTCCCCTATCCGGGAATGAAGGATGTTCTTGAGGCCAGGTATAAGATCGCCCCCTCGACCGTGGTGCCGAACGCCATTCCTCGGAGAGAAAGACCAACGACATTCCTACCCAAACTATCCGAGAAGGACGGAGCCTCCCACTTAGTATGTGTAGGGGGGATAGACATAGAACCCCTGGAAATAGCAGCCTACAGGGCTATTATGCCGCAATTGGTGGAGATGACAGAACAAGGTTTTCATATCCACATATATGGGACAGCGCCTAGCGCCTCAAAGGTGGAAAGGATAAAGGATATCTGCAACAGGAACCCGCGACTACACTGGCATGACCCGATACCGCCTCCTGGTCTTTATGAAGAGCTCACCCAGTATGATGCAGGACTGATATTGGTCGACCCGGTGGGCGAGTTGAAGCATATTCAGATAAGCATTCCCAACAAGCTCTTCGAATATCTATCGGCTGGTCTGTATGTCTTTGCCTCTAAAGAACTCTGGGCGATAGTGGATTTTCTTTCGGAGCACGGGTGTGGATGTGGAATAGAAAGGGCGGGGGACATATCTGATTACTGGGGAAAGCATCATCCGATCCCATGGAAAGAGGAGTTCTCCCTCGAACACTATCTTGTCAAACTGAGAAAGGTCTACGATTCTCTGGTGTAAGCCATTGTCCATTGTTCCCTTGGACCCGTGCCCCTCCATGCGCCCTTTTTGTCCAGAAGCGCCAAATAGAATTAAGTATGCGTAGGGCCTTTCGGTTTTTGAGCTATCGAGAGGTGAGAATATGAAGAAGGTCCTTTTGTTCGGTTCCCATCCTGATGATATAGAGATAGGGATGGGTGGAACGATCCTCAGATACAAAGATGAATATGAGTTCTTCTACCTGTGCTTCAGCAAATGCCAGGACCTGGAGAGGAACGCCAACCTTATGGATGAATATCAGAGGGCTGTGGATTATTTGGGCATCGAAGCTGAGATACTCGATATTCCCAACAGACGGTTTCCCGAGAAAGCCTTCGCGATACGAGAGGCCATGGAGAAGAAGAAAAAGAGCTTCGATCCGGACATCGTGTTCTGCCCGGCCTCATGCGACATTCATCAGGATCACAACGCGTTATATGAAGAAACGTACCGGGTCTTCAGGAACAGGACCATACTCGGGTATGGCGTTTTGAGGTCCAGCCCGGAATTCAAGCCCTCCCTCTACGTTACATTGGATGAGGATATCGTGAAGAGGAAGATGGAGCTCATAGACCTATACAAGTCCCAGGCCGGAAGATATTACATGACACACGATGCCCTTCTCTCCCCGCTGAGCTACCATGGATTCCAGGTGGGCAAGCGATATGCCGAGGCCTTCGAGATAATTCGAATGGTGGTATGAGAGGCATTTCCGTGTCCCGCCTGCTTTATGTAGCCTATCATTTCCCTCCCATCGGAGGAGTTAATTCCCTCAGGAACTACAAGCTGGCCAAATATCTCCATAACCATGGATGGGAGGTGGAGGTTCTCTCGGTAGAGATGGCGGAGTGGAAGCGCCGAAGCTCATTATATGATGAAGGCCTTCTGGATGAGGTCAGACATGTGAAGATACACCGGACCAAAGGGGTTGGGGAGAGGTTTCTGAACGGCCTTCCCAGGAAGCTGCACATGAACGCCAAATGGCTTCGAGCCCCGGATGAGTGTATCTATTGGGCCAGGCTAGCTCGCTCACGCGCTATTCAGATGATCAAGGAAGGGGAATTCGATGCTCTTCTCACCACCTCCTATCCAACGAGCAGCCATCTCCTGGGCTATTGGATAAAGGAGAAGACAGGAATACCGTGGATCGCCGATCTCCAGGACCCGTGGGTCAGGAACTATGGCATACCTTTCCCATCCCGGTTCCACAAGAAGCGAGAGATGAAAATGGAAAGTAGTGTTGTAAAGACCACGGACCTGGTTCTCAATGTGACCCGCTCCTTGGCCGAAGAGATGAGGTCCGAATACTCCAACCAGCCCGGCGATAAATTCGATGTGCTCCACAATGGATTCGACCCAGAGGATTTTCCAGGGAAGGGATACGGAAGGAAAGGAAATATGACCATTCTGTTCACAGGTTCATTGTGGAAGCTGGACCCCTCTCCTGTCATGGAGGCCCTTTGTATTCTCGGCAAAACGGGAAGACTGGACCCTGCTCTTAGGCTCAAATTCGTGGGGAACACTCCTCGGAAATGGAAAGAAAAGGCCAAGAACATGGGTCTGGAGAATATCGTTGAATTCCAAGACGCCGTGCCCCACTCGACAGTGCCAGGCATGTTGGAGACTGCGGACTGTCTACTTCAGATATTATATCGGGGAGAGGGCAAAGAGCGCATATTGGGCGGAAAGCTTGGAGAGTATCTTAACTCCAGAAGGCCCATCTTGACCGTGGCTAACAAAGGGGAGTTGGCCGAAGTGATGCGCGAGGCGAATGTCGGGCCCATAGTGGAGCCCGAGAATGTGGAAGGCATTGCAAAGGCATTGCACGGTCTGGTCGAAGGGTGGAAACGGGGAGAAACAGCACGACCGAACGAAGAGGTCATCTCCCGTTTCAATTATAAGGATACGTTGGCGCCGAGACTTGCTTCCATGTTGGACAAGATCGTTCCTCGTTAGGTCTGGGGTTCCAGGTAGCAAGAATGGACATGGGGGTTTACATCCCAGGGGCTTTTCAACGCTGCCCCCAAAACGGATGCTTTCGTCTCACACAATGCCCTGAACAATGAAGCTCTTCCATCTCCCTCCCTCGTTTCTCCCACGCCATAATAGACCGGATGGCTCTTCAGTACGAAACGAGTAGCGGGCTCGCTATCGAATATCTCTTTTTGCATCCTATCCGCCACTTGAGTGTACGGGAGGGAGCTTCCCACTATCCTTCCGCTCAATCCGAGGGCGCTTCCGCTAACGCTCTGAGTTCCCGTTATATCTGGCACGAAGCGCACTTCTCCGAAATGGCCGGTCGTGGTCTTTCCACAGCGACAGGTGAACGAAACCTCTTCTCCCCGTCTCTGGCCGCGATTCCTTCTCCCGCAGTCACAGAGGAACCAGAGCGGTGGTGCGTCGTCCTTGTGCTCTTTTGTGGTTGTAGTATCGGGGTTCTCTTGCGCCGCTTCGACCTCGTTCTTTATCCTGCTCACTTCCTCGCTTTTATGGAAGAGCGTCTGGAACCGGTCAACGAAGAGATCCTTGAAGTCCCAGAACGAGAGGAAAAGGACCTTGTCCGCCGCATCGGGGTTGGTCCTTCTGAACGATCCTATCTGGTATCTGGCGCAGAAATCCGCATAGTTATGTGTCACTTCCGCTCCCGTTCTCAATATCTCCATCTCCCGCCTCAGACCATCCTTGAACAGGTTCTTGTCCACATCGCCCTTGCTCTTACCATACTCCTTCAGGAAGTGATCGAGGTTGGGGCCGAACCTTCCCATTATCTGGTTCTCCAGTCTATCAAATATCTTGGTCTCAGGGGGAGGTATGTCCAGGAGAGGCTTGGTCTTGTGTTCCTTCGGGATAGGGATGGTTATGGCGGACTTCTGCTCGCTAGGCGGTTTACCGGAGAGATGGAAGCCTAGGCGGGTGATCTCGGGATACCAGTTGTAATAGTACTGGTCGTCTATCAGATACAGGGATACCATTCTGTTATCGGTGTCAGAACATATCTCACCAGCCTTCACATGAAGCCGGAAGACGCCCAGGTGAGGTATCATCGCGCCATGGGACAGCTTCAGCAGCACTCCTTCCCTGGATGCGAATGTTTCAAGTGCTCTCTCCTGTCCGGAGGTCAATGTGAGGCCCAACCTTTCCTTGGTATATTTCCTTATGGCCAGTGCCACCCTTTCTCTGTTCTTCACAACCTCCGTTGAGGGTGGGTTTTCGCGGGCATGCCGGAGAACGGCATCTGTAATGTCCATTTCTTTTGTCACTGCCATACGTCCTTCCATACGGGTGTTCGCCCGTATCGTGCACTGGGCATCGGTAAGATGTCGGAGGCGATCACTACTTCTGGCTATTTTAATCTTTTCAAGCGGTGGAGGATTTATAAAGAGTAATTTGCTATACTCTTCCGTGCAGTCGACAGACAATAACGAAGAGGGGAAGATAACCCTAAGACCGCTGTCCAGAGGTGATCTGCCACGGGTGGTGGGGTGGTTCAATGACCCCGAGGTCTGCGAAGGGCTTGGAAGGAAGCCCGGTTTGACCCTAGAAGAGGAGACGAGGTGGTTCGAGGAGATGATCCAGGACCATTCTCGACTGGTGTTCGCCGTTGATAATATCGAGGGAGTGCATGTTGGGAATATTGCCCTCAACAGGATAGGGGAGGACAGGGCGGCCATGGTATCCCTTGCTTTTGGACAGGAGCATTGGGGTCGTGGCTACGCTCGCGATGCAATGAAGGGGGTGTTGAGATACGGTAAGGAGAAGATAGGTCTTGTAGAGGTCTATGCAACCATATATCCCTTCAATGAGCGCTCCGTGGCCTTCTTCGAGAAGATGGGTTTCAAAAAGAACGAAGAGAGGAAGGAGGAGCATGAATATGGAGGGAGGAAATGGAACTTGAGCGTCCTCAGTTTCGACCTCTCTCGCCTTTGATCGCGGTCAGATAGAGATCTTCCATTCTCTTGGCGTTCTTCTTCCAATCCGCATTCTCCTTTATCCACTTCCAGTTCGCTTCATACGCTTTTCCCTTCAATTCTGGGTCCAGTGCTTTCACGATCGCACTGGCCAGTGCCTCCGTGTTGTCAGGGTCCACGAGGAAACCGTTCTCTCCATTCCTTATCATCTCCCTGTTCCCTTCTATGTCCGAGGCTATCACCACTGCGCCGCAGGCCATGGTCTCGTGCACGGATAGAGCGCCTTGATCTGTCCTAGGGATCATAACGGAGACATCTGCCAGGTTGTACTGTATGGGCATCTGTTCGAATGGGAGATATTCGGAGAGGAAGCGCGTATTGCTCTCTATCCCCAGTTCCTTCACAATGGTCTTGAGCTTACTCTCATAAGATACCAAGCCACCGGCGCGTCGCAGTATCAAGGTGATATCGTTCCTTTTCTTCATCGCGATAGCACAGGCTTTTATTATGTTTTCAATATTATAATATGGGTCCATGTGCCTTGAGCTGAGTATAATCTTGTTCCCGGAGGGGATGCCCAGTTCCTTGCGTAGGGCAGCAACTTCCTTTTCATATCCTTTGTGAAACAGGTCGAGGTCCACCCCCCAGGGAAAGGCCGGTATCTTCTCAGGGGGTACGCCGAACTCCTTCGATATTACATCTTGGGTATGGGCAACGAGGGCGGTGGTGTACGCGGCCTCCTGGAAGGCCGCTTGGCGTATCTTCCTCCGCTTACCCCTCAGTTCTTTCTTGAAGAAATAAAAATAATTTGCCACATAATATATATCTGTCATCCCCCAGTTCGTGATGATATATGGTCGAGCTCCGCAGAGATAGGCGTACTCCCCATATTTGGATAGATCATGGGCATGAACTATGTCCGCCCCTATCTCTTTTGCTAAGGCCCGTATCTCCCTGACCCGTTTCCACCTGTTCAAAGGCTCTATAAAGCTCTCCAGCGGCCCGATGGAAAAAAGCTTATGCTGGACTATTCCCTCGTCCATTCCTTCTTCTA
>DAOVJP010000443.1 GCA_030673205.1 Thermoplasmata archaeon | reverse complement strand
GGTAGATGCTTTTATAATTTTCTTCACCTCGTCCACGGTGAAACTACCTGAGCCACCCATCTGCATAGCGCGGATAGCACCGTTCTCATCTGTGGCAACGGTGATCCGGGCATCCGCGATCTGCTCCTCGTCCAGGTCTGGATCAATCAGTATGGTATCGCCTATCTTCACGGACGTACAGCTTATCGGATAGCAATTCACGGGGAGTTTGAAGTTCTCTTCCCCTATGCCTTTATCCTTGGCGGGGATCGTGGTGCACATCAGAGCAGAGAGGGCCGCCAGTTCCGCGCAGTCGAAGAGATTGCCCATGTAGTCCAAAGGATGAATGTCTATAAAGATCATCCAGACCTGTTCTCCAGGGGTTATGCACATTTTTTCCATGTCCACTACTTTTGCCTCTCTTATAGCTCTGTCTGTGACACGGGCCAGCTCTATGGCGACCTCCCGGGGGGGGCCGGTCTCGAACACAGGGGATGCCATTGGGGCTAGCTCGAAATTTGTGGTGAGCACTCCAGAATTCGGGCTGTCAGGGTATGGGGTGGCGAGGCCGAGTTTGATACCTGCTATCACCTCGCTTCCTCCGCGCTTGATCCTTGCCGAGCCCTCGGCGCTTCCTGCAACATTGAACTGGAAGGAGATGGGGCGTATCTCATCCAAAGCTCTTCCGTCCGATCTCTTTCCATTCTTGAGCTGCCGCACTATATAGTCTTTCCTTATGTCCGGTACTATTTCTTTCCTTCCCATCTATTCCACCTCCTGAGAGGTCGTGTAGCGCTTCTTAAGCGCTGCCTTCTGTATGTCATATATCTCATAACAGGCTTTCACGGACATGTCTATGGCCTTCTCCATCTCCTCATAGGTCATGTGGCCGTCCATCTGGAACAACACCACTTCCCCTGTCTTGGGGATCAAGGCCATGGGAACGTCGGAATCTCCGAAGTTGTCCTCCTCCTTCATTAGGTCAAGACATATCTTGTTCTCCACTTTACCCGATGCGCATGAGACCACCATATCCTTCATTGGGACACCGGCGTCTGCAATTGCCACGGAGGCAGCGGTGAGGGCGGCGCAGCGCGTACCGGCGCTGGCCTGCAATACGGTTACGAACACGTCTATGGTCGCCCTTGGGAACTGTTCAAGGAAGATGGCGCTCTCCAATGCCTCTGCGCTTATCTTGGATATCTCCGTGGAGCGTCGGTCCGGGCCAGGTCTCTTCCTGTCCCCAACGGAGAAGGGGGCCATGTTGTAGTAGTACTGGACTATGGCCTTGTCCGTTCTTTGCCTGTGCTTTGGGAACACCTCTCTTGGGCCGTAAACAGCGGCTATCACCTTGTTATCTCCCCACTCCAGATATGCGGATCCGTCCGCTCTCTGAAGCACTCCTGCTTCTATCTTGATGGGGCGGAGCTCATCGATCTTCCTCCCATCCATCCTTATGCCTTTCT
>DAOVJP010000116.1 GCA_030673205.1 Thermoplasmata archaeon | reverse complement strand
TCCCATTGTGGAGTGAGATAGTATTCCAAACCCACCTCCGCGCCCGGAAGCGTCAACCCGCGTATGGCCAATATGACCAGGAGTATGACCGGGAGGGGAACGGTTATCTGGACTATCTTGCTGACCTGTTTGACGCCTTTGTATATTATGAGATATATACAAAGCCATGTGAGGGCGATGGCGATGATGATGCTTGGGTTCAATCCTCCCAATGATGCAGGTCCGGATGTAACGCCCACGAAATCATTCTTGAAGAAGGCCAGCGGATCATTGCCCCAGGAGAGTCCTATGGCCTTTGGAATGTATGCCACACTCCAGCCCACTATGACGGTGTAATAGGAGATGACCACGAACATCATCAACAACATGCTCCACCCGAGTATGCGGAGCCGCTTGTCTATCTTCCCGAATGCGAACGGGGGGGATTTGCGCATTATCTTTCCCAGACCCATCTCCAGATTGAGCAACGGGATCCCGGCGGTGATGAGGGCGATTATGAACGGTATGAGGAACGTTCCTCCTCCGTATTTCCCCACCAGATACGGAAAACGCCACACGTTGCCCAAACCTATGGCGGAGCCCATGGCCGCCAACAAGAAACCGGAGCGGTTGGGCCACACCTCCTCTGCCATAACTACCTCTCCCTCCTCGCCAGCAGTATTCGTGGTATCCTCACCAGCGGCATCTACAGCATCCTCACCAGCGGTATCTACACCAGCGGTATTCGCAGCATCCTCGGTCCCAGAGGGGTTAACGGCCTCCTCTGCTGCTCCTTCCACCTTCTCTTCTTCCGACATCGCAATCCGCCTATATCTCATGGGGTTTCATAGGGTTTTGGGTGGAGAGGGCAGGGAACAGGCAAGGAACATTAGCCATAGAAAGATTAAAGACCCCTCCCCGACAATATATAACATGTAGCCTGGGTGTTGGATATGAAGGACAAGGACGGAAGGATGGTCCCGACCGAGCTGGTGTTCGCATTGGAGGAAGACAGGGATGCCATGGGTGCTTGGGAGACGATGCCGCGCTCCCACCAACGGGATTTCACCCGTTGGGTCGACGAGGCAGAACCGGAAGAAAGGGCGGAAAAGGCCGGAGAGGCGCGGGATATGATCAAGGGACGGATGGAAAGCGCCGGGAGAATAGAAAAGCGAGAGGGCTAGTCCCATTCTATGCTCTTTATCTCGGGGTTCTTCGTCAACTCCTGCAATATTCTCATCCTACTCTCACCCATAGGCATATCTATCCTGTATTCGGCGATAACCCTCCTCCCATCCCTTTCTATCTTCGAATATTCTATCCAGATCTTGTTCCGCTCCAGCACATCGTTCACCATGCTGGGAACACCTACCATAGCCTCTCCTTTCACGACCAACAAGCCGCGGTGGGTCTTGGTCTTCAGGAATATCTCCACTCTGTTCAGTATGATCAATGTGGACAATCCTATCACTGCCCCAGAAACGGCCAGGAGGACAAGGCCGGTGCCGACACAAACGCCCAGCGCCGAGGTTATCCAGATGGATGCGGCAGTGGTAAGCCCGCGGACCCCGCTACCCCCTTTCATTATGGCTCCTGCGCCCAGGAATCCTATGCCTGTAACAACGCCGGCCGCCACCCGCGCCGGGTCGCCAACGTCATGGGCCATGATCATGAATATGGCCGACCCCAGAGATACCAGGATATGGGTCCGGAGACCGGCAGGGTGATGTTTTATCTCCCTTTCAAGGCCGAACAGGGCTCCAATGAAGGTGGCCAGGACCAGTTTGAATATCATCACCCAGTCCTCGCCCGAAATTAGGAACATACGCCCGTATCGACGGGGAGACCAAAAAGGTTATCTCTTTCCCACATAGGCGAGTTTGTCTCTTCCCCCTCCCCCACCATAGGAGAGTTTATCTCTTTCCTCCCTATCCTCCCCCCTCATAGGAGAGTGTAACATGCCAAACGAACTTGATACACAGGAGCCCTTGCTCCTCTGGAAGCATTTCAAAGAAATAAGCAGGATACCGCGCTGCTCCAAACATGAGGAGAAGATACGGGAGCATATCATATCGTTCGCCAGGGAACAGGGTCTGGAATGTGTGGAGGACAGAGTGGGCAACGTTCTCATCCGCAAGCCCCCGACACCAGGATACGAGAACGCGCCGGGAGTGGTGCTCCAACAGCACATGGACATGGTCTGCGAGAAGAACTCCGACGTACAACACGATTTCTCCAAGGACCCCATAGAGTTGGATGTACGGGGGGAATGGCTGTATGCAAAGGGAACCACCCTGGGGGCGGACAACGGCCTGGGCATGGCCGCAGCCCTGGGGATAATGGAGGCGAAGGACGTAAAGCACGGGCCGTTGGAGGCATTGTTCACCGTGGACGAGGAGACCGGCCTCACCGGCGCCTTCGCCCTCGACCCCGCTTTTCTCCAGGGAAGGATAATGCTCAACCTGGACAGCGAAGAATTGGGCACCATATATGTGGGCTGTGCAGGGGGAGGCGATACCAAGCTATCCAAAGGATACACGCCCATACAGGCGCCCGATAGATGGAATGCCATGTGCCTCACGATCAAGGGGCTCAAAGGAGGACACTCCGGTGTGGACATCTACGAGCAGAGAGGCAACGCCGTAAAGCTACTGGTAAGAATTCTATGGGGGCTACGGGCCGAGCACGGGGCGGTGCTGGTCTCCATGTCCGGCGGGGACAAACACAACGCCATTCCTCGAGAGGCAAAGGCCACGTTCTTCATATCTCCGGAGAAGAGAGAAGTGGCGGGATGGGTGGCGGATAGGGAGAAGGAGTTGAAGGACGAATACGGGTATATGGAAACCGGGCTCGTGGTGCATCTGGATGCTGCCCGAGAGGATGTTTCGGGCGCACTCACACCGGAGGACACCGAAGAGGTCCTATCTCTGGTGATGTCCATCCCCCATGGCGTGTTGAAGATGAGCTATGAGATACCAAACCTGGTGGAGACCTCCACGAACCTGGCTAGCGTGGGATTGGAAGGAGGAAAGATGATCATCCACACCAGCAGCCGTTCGAGCGTCAGCAGTGCGTTGGAAGCTGTGAGGAATGGGATAGCGGCCATAGGTCGGCTTGCCGATATGGATGTGGAGATGGAGGATAGCTATCCTGGTTGGAAGCCGGACCTGAGCTCCAAGATATTGGCCGCGGCCAAGACCGCGTATACGGACCTCTTCGAAGGGGAGGCAACGGTGAAGGCCATCCACGCAGGACTGGAAACAGGGGTCGTGGGTGAGAAATACCCTGGCATGGACATGATATCCATAGGCCCCCAGATCGAACATCCCCACAGCCCCGATGAACGGGTGCAAATAGAAAGCTGCAAACATTTCTGGGATCTCATCTGTGAGATACTGGCCAGGACTAAATAGGGTGGTCTGGTGGCAGCATGATAGAATTGAACATCCAACTTGGGATGACCGGGGAGTACAGGATGAGAGTGGAGGAGAAGCACTGTGCTCAACGGAAGTACATACGGGACGATGTCTGGGTATTGTCGACCCCGGACATGATAAGAGCCATGGAATTCTCTTGCATATTGGCGGTGCTGGACCATCTTCCCGAGGGACGGAGGACCGTTGGCACCGTGGTGAATGTCAAACATCTCAGGGCCACTCCCCTGGGGGAGGAGATCGTGGCCAGAGGGGAGCTGGTAAAAGTGGATGGGAGGAAGCTCTGGTTCACCGTGGAGGCAGAGGACAAGGACGGCCCCATAGGCAGAGGAGAGCACGGCCGCTACGTCATAGATGTGGACGAGTTCGTGGCTGGCCTGTAGACCATTCACTTCTTTCCCAGATGCTCCTCTATGAAGTCCAGTATGGTCCTGTACCACACTTCCAGGTTGGCCGGTTTCAGCACCCAATGCCCTTCATCCGGCAGATATAATAATTTGGATGGGACGCCCATGAGTTGGAGGGCGGTGAAAAAGGCTATCCCCTCCGATACCGGACAACGGAAATCCTGTTCTCCCTGGATCACTAGGCAGGGGGTCTTGAAGTTCTGGACGTGCATGTGTGGAGAATATTTGAGATAACCCTCGTGGTTCTCGTGCGGAAATCCCTTGTGCTCCCACTGGTCGAACCACAGCTCCTCGGTCATGTATGCCATGCTCTCCGCGTTGAATATGCCGTCGTGGGAGATAAGGGCCTTGAACCAGTCCGTATGCCCCTCTATCCAGTTCACCATGAACCCGCCGAAGCTCGCCCCGGCGGCGGCCATCCTGTCCTTGTCGATGAAGCTGTACTTGTCTATGCAATATGCCACGCCCTTCATTATGTCCGTGTAGCATCTGCCGCCCCAATCGCCTGATATCTGGTCGCTGAACTCCTGTCCGTATCCCGTGGAGCCGCGGGGGTTGAGCATGATGACGACATATCCTTCCGAGGCGAACAACTGCGGATTCCACCGGTAATGGAATTGGTTCACGAAGGCACCCTGCGGTCCCCCATGGATGAGCAAAATGGTCCGATATTTCTTCTTGGCGCTGAACTTAGGCGGTTTCAAGAGAAAGCCATGGATCGGGGTTTGGTCCGCGCCCTCGTACCAGAACTCCTCGAACGGGCGTATGTCCAGTTTCTTCTCCGGCCGATCCCCATGGTGTGTTATCTGTCTGGCCTTCTCTTTGCTGGCTTTTGCGCCTGGCCCGTTCTCCAGGTATGGCTTCTCTCCCTTTCCAGGTTTGAACACATAGATGTCCGCGGGCCTAGTGCCCGTATCCCTGGTCACCAACAACTCTCCTCCGGGGAGGACGGCCAGGTTGTTGTTGCACGAGCCTCTGGTGATCTGGACCGTCTTTCCGCCCTTCAGAGAGACGCGATATACGGATACATAGCCCCGGTCATCGGAGAGGAAGTACAGGCCTTTCCCATCGCTGTCCCAGACTGGGTTAGTGGCGCTACGGTCCAGCTTCTCCGTCAGACTCCTGGTCTTTCCAGTTTTCCGATCATATATCTTCAGGCGCATTTTATCCGCTTCACATGCGGGCTGCTCGGCCCCCAGGAATGCTATGTACTTCCCGTCCGGGCTGTACCTCGGGTCGCATTCCATCGCTTCGTTGATGGATATGTTCTTGGCCTTCCCTTTTGTCTTCATCCCATCTATCTTCTGTATCCAGACGGAGTTGTTGGTGGAGAGTGCCACCACCTCGTCCGGGTTCTTCACGTAGGCCATCTCTTTCCCGTCGGGGCTGAAACAATAGTCTTGTATGCCTGCCAGGCCCATGGGGGGAACATCCCCGTCCCCGGGCGTCATGTCCTTCATCTTGCCGTTCTTCACGTCCACCAGGAACAGGTGGCTTCGCCTCATGCTCCTCCACTGGTCCCAATGTCTGTAGAGCAGAGAGGTCTCTATTCTCGCAGTGGACAACGG
>DAOVJP010000416.1 GCA_030673205.1 Thermoplasmata archaeon | reverse complement strand
TGGGACAACTTCGAGAAGAACCCGCATGTGGACAAATACGACGAGAACAAAGCGCTCATAGAGAGCAAACCCGGAGCGGAGAAGAGCCTGGACGAGGTGATCAAACTGGCCAGCATATTCAGAAGGAACCTGTTGGCCATGGAACTGGGGGAGTTGTGATGCGCCTGGAGGTCATAAAGGTCTTTTCCCACACCGATATAGAGGAGGAGAAGCAGCGACTCCTGGACATATACGGGAGCCTGGACAGCCTGGCCCAAAAGGCGGCCACCATAGGATGTACCCGTCCCAATTATGTGGATGACTTCATGGTCCTGAAGGCTCTAACGAGCAAGAAACCCTCGATGAGAGAGAGGAGTGTGTTCACAGGGTCTGGCCTCTTCGCATTTCTCACACCCCGACGGATGGACCTCCTCGATCATCTCAAGATGCGAGAGGTGAAGAGCATAACCGAGCTGGCCCGGGCGCTCAAGCGCAACTACAAGAACGTGTACGATGATCTCAAAGCCCTGGAGGAGATGGGCATGGTCGTATTGACCCGCAGAAAGAACAAGAAGATCCCCAGACTGAACGTCACCGAGATAAAGGTCACAGTGGATGGGGGAGGGGAGTAGGGTCTACGGCATGGTGATGGAATTTAAGGGTTGAGGGGAGCGGAACGGAGAGAAGATAACTCCTTATCAACCCCGTATCGCAACTTTGACATTTTCAGATCGTTCAAGTATGTCAAAGTTGAGAAAGGCATAAGGCTTGACACAACATGTGTCAAACTTAGGCCGTATATCTCGTGTGACGGAGGCGCAAACCAGATAAACAACCTCTGCCTTCCCTGCCACGAGGGAAAAGATGACAAGCGTTAAAGCATGGGCCGAGAAAGCCCAGGAAATGAAGGAAAAGGGGTTGACGGACAGGGAGATAGCCCAGGAGCTTCACCTTTCGCCGGAGACCATAGCGTGGCTTTTGACAAGAAGGGAGACCAGCCAGCATCCCCCTGCAGATGTGAAGATAGGATGGCGCTCCATAGGCGTTATGGGAAAGAGGATAGAGATGACCGCGGCGATCATGGTGGACATAATAGAGGAGGAGATGAAGAAGTCCGGCAAGGGAGTGGACCTGATCGTGGGCCTGTCCATGAACGGGATACCTTTGGCCTCCTTCGTATCGGCTATCATGAATTGCGAACTCAGCATATATCGCCCCACCAACCCCGACAGCCCCGAGGGACATTTCATGTCCAATTATGCGTCGGTAGAGGGGAAGAGAACGGTCATAATAGACGATGTTGTAGGCACCGGGACCACAATGAAGGCCGCCTTCAGAGCCCTCCGCGAAGGAGGAGGGGAGCCGGTCCTCGCCGCCGTCATAGTGAACAAGACCGAACACGATGTTCTCGATGATGTACCTGTCCGTGCGCTCATGCGGGCCAGGGCCGTTTCGAGCCAGTGATGGATGCAGTGATGGATGCAATGGTGGATCCACGAGACGTGATATTGATCGATGATCGGTGATGCATAGATGCACTGGGCCGACGTAGCAGCTGAGAGCCTTGCGAAGAGGGGAGATGAACATAGGATAGCCACAGGCATAACCCCGTCTGGCCACATCCATGTGGGAAATATGAGGG
>DAOVJP010000409.1 GCA_030673205.1 Thermoplasmata archaeon | reverse complement strand
TGTGGAATCTCAAGTTCACAGGGATAGAGAAGAACGGCATGGATTACAATCTGGTGGAGGCTAAGAACGATAGCATAGTGTCTGGCATCTTGTTGGTCATGATAATGGTGGCGGAGGCCATGGCCGCGGCTTTTCTCTTTTTCAGGAAGAGGTTTGACGTGACATCTAGGCAGGTCATCTCGTTATTGGTGATGGGGGCGACCATCTCCGGGTTTCTATTATATTTCCTGTCCTTCCACGCCCTCCAGAGACTGGAGTTTCCCACGTTGTTCTCTACGGCGGAGGGAATGGCCCCAGGAGAAATACCTCTGGATCTGTATTCTGGGCCGGGAATAGCATGGTTCCTCTTACTTGTCTCATTAGTATTACTTTTGGTCTCTGCCTTCTTTGTGTGGAAGATGAGCAAATTGGAGGCTGAGGACGAGGAGAACCCCGAGGATGAGGGGAGCTCTGAGGACGAGGAGAACTCCGAGGATGAGTGAAGATGGGTAGGTTGGAAGCCGGTGCGAGGAGAATCTCGGGGATGAGTGAAGAGGGGCGAGATAGGGACGAGATCGAAGGGCGACGGAAATTGTTTACGAAACAGTGATAAAAATCAAGCATGTAACTATGCAGGGTTTATTTTTCTTGCCGCATGTTTTACTTATAGTCCTCGACCCCAAATATTATATACTCTCTCTCCCCATATACTGTCTGACAAGTGTCTGCCGTTTGTCATTGTGCGGGATTCACACGGCTCCACGCTCATTTGGGCCTCTGGCTCCAGCACAGGGATACACTATCCGGTGAATCAGATTCGTCTGACACTCTGCGGTGATACCGTGAGAAAATACCTCAAGGAAAACGAAATAGACGCACTCATACACGCGCCTGAGCGACTAAGGGATCACATCATCATTTTATTGTTATACCAGACAGGCATGAGGGTGGGGGAACTGGCGGCATTGAACGTGGGGGACGTGGACTTCGACAGCGAAGAGATACATATCCAGAAAGCGAAGAGGCATGTAGAGGGTCGGGTCGTTCCATTGGTGGACAACGTGACCAAGAGCAAGCTGAGATACTTCATAGGGAAGGAGCGCATGAAGAAGAAAAGCGATCCTCTGTTGCTGTCCAATAAGGGGGGGCGGCTGTGCAAGCGTCAGATACAACGGCTGATAGAACGATATGCTGCTGATGTAGGGATAGACCCGGAGAGGAGGCATGCCCACGTGCTTCGCCATACCCATGCGGTCCACGCCCTCAAATCGGGGATCGACCTCCGCACCCTCCAGCAGAACCTGGGCCACAGTAGCATAGAGGTCACGGCCATATATTTGACATTGGATATCGATGATCGTAAAGAGGCCTATCGCCGTCATCGGCTCCCGGTCCGTGCTAATAAATATCATGCTCGTGGGGAAGAGTATGGGGATGAGTACATGGAAGAGTACACTCTCCCGGGTCGCAAGCATTCGCTCGCTCCTAGGGGGGAACGAATTCCCCCTGGTCGCGAACATGCGTTCGCTCCTATGGAAGAGCACGGAGAAGGGGTACGAGAGAGAGCTGTCCGGGCGGAGTGGGAAGAGGAGTCCGAGGAATACTGCTCTCCTCGTCGAAGGGTGCGTGTTCGATGAAACACTGTACAACTATTTTTGTAGATTTTCGTGTCATCTGCCATGCTATTCTTTAGCACGCGTTGC
>DAOVJP010000393.1 GCA_030673205.1 Thermoplasmata archaeon | reverse complement strand
TCCCCTTCTCCGGCCATCATCAGTTCGAACTGTGGCACGGCTTCTGCACTGCCGACCAGACACACATATTCTATGGGCCCCTTGTCCTTGTACAGTTCCTCAAGGACAAGATAATATCCTATGGCTTGGGCATTGTCTTCCGCTTCGATGTCCCCTAGCATATCCGAGCTTGGCTCTGCCTGTGTGATGACCCATGCATCGTGGGCGCAGGACAGTTGTATGCTCATTAGGGACAGGCTGGGAATGTGGAAAGAAGCGTTGTAAGGCTCCGGCACGGCCAATGTCTCTCCGGTGTCATAATCAGTATATTTCAATCCCTCTGTGTAAAACACATCGCTCCCCCGGTAATCCTCGGGGTTGGTCACAATGACATAGTTGGGAGGGATATCCATCTCTTCCAGAGCGATCCAAGCATCCTCCTGAGATGAGAAGGTGGAGGGGCCGGGGACGAGCTTCTTTCCCTGGACATGGGCCACCGACGCCGCCCAGAGCGCCTCTTCATAGGAGGAGACAGTTATAGATCCATCGAATCCCTGGAGGCCCATGAAAGCTTCCTTGGTGAGGGGTATGGTGGTCGCATTCCCGAAGCCAGCCGCGACTGGAGGCATCCCCTTCTCCACATCGAATGTGAAATAGATGATGGGGTTGCCGTTGATGGTCATGTTCTCCAGGGTGCACTTCTGGTGCCAGTTGAGATCCCCGTTCTCAAATATGAACAATGGGTGGTATACATCGCGCACGGCGAGCATGGACGCACAGGCCGCTAGCATCATCTCCTCTTCTGTGGTCGGCTCATCCATGAAGATGATATAATCCTCCGGCACGTTCACATCCGCCACGATGATCTTCTCCGGCGGCGCGGGCTTGTAGAGCACCAGCGTAGTGGCTATGAGAAGGAGAACGAGTGCCACTGCCCCGAGTTTCTTGAGAAGACCCTTTTTCAGTGCGCCTTTCTTTGCTGACACAGGGCTGTCCGTCGCGGTGCCTGGGGTGTTCTCCGGTGTTGGGTCTTGGGCCATG
This sequence comes from Thermoplasmata archaeon, assembly GCA_030673205.1. Lineage (GTDB taxonomy): Archaea > Thermoplasmatota > Thermoplasmata > JAGHBH01 > JAGHBH01 > DAOVJP01. Next base: position 802 of record DAOVJP010000393.1, on the reverse strand, counting down.
GTATCCTCTGCCCCTGCATCCTGGGTCGTGGCATCCTCTGCCATCGGATCCTGGGCTATAGTATCTCCTTCCGAAGCAATATCTTCATCCGTAATGATCACTTTGTCAGACACATCCCATCTCTCCTGATGCTAGACCATATATGCGGCCTTTATACTACTACTACTTCTCTGTATATAAAGATTATAGAGAAGTCTTGACCACTTTCTCCAACCGTGTCCTCGCCTTCTTTATGGTCCCGGATGTGGCCACGGTCCTCACTTTAACTCCTCTGCCGCCCACGGAACGTATGGAGACCAGCGACCGTATCATCTCGTCCTTGGCGGTATGTGGGCAGAGCACTATCCCCGCCTCTCCATTGAACACTGTGAGATTGACGTTCGATCGGGGCAGATTTCGTGGAAGAGAGACGTTGATGGCATGTATCATCTCTCCCCTGCGAAGATGGCATCCACCATCTACGGTGAAGGCTACATACCTCTTTCTGCCTACTTTATCCTTGACGACCATTTCCTTCCACACCTCTGACCTGTACAAATGGATGGGGGTGAGACGGGCAGGCACACCTCACAAAGGAGGCTGCGACCTGGCGCGTGCCGCCGCATAGTTAGACTTTCGCCGGGGCATGCCTTGAATCCTTGCATGCCTGAACACTACAAACGGTCTTATTCGCTACCCGTCTCATACCAGTAATGGGAAGCGGAGGATTTAAGGGTTGCGCCCATGGTCGTTTGTACCCTGTCAAAAGGCGTTATCCTGCGGTCCTTCCGTGCCTCAGCAAAAGGCGCTATTCTGCAGCCCC
>DAOVJP010000075.1 GCA_030673205.1 Thermoplasmata archaeon | reverse complement strand
CACCGTCCTTCTCCTCTCTCACGCCGCCTCCCCCCCTCCCCCCTATACCTCCCCCTCTCTCCCCACTCATACCGCCCCCCTGCTTACTCTCCTCCCTAGCCCCTTTCCCTCCCTCCTCATCTCCTACCACATTGTAATATGCGGCCAAGAGGGCGGCGGGCACCAGGAAATGGTGTTCGGGGCCGTGCATCTTTACGCTGGGATGCCTCATCATTTTCATCATTATCTCTATTGGGTCACAGAGGGTGGTGGTGATGCAGAACTTCTCTATCATATCGTTGGCAGAAGAGCTGTGGCAGCTGTCACATATGAAATGACCATAGACGCAGCGGGTGTTTGATGCGCCCTGCTCCTTGCAGTAGTGGCATTCCATAGGCTCAGAACGATCCAGGTATTTCAGTTCCTTTCCGCATATCGGGCAGCCGGTTGGATGAGGCATCTTTCCTCCGGGCCATGGTCAAAGGCTAAACTTCCATCGGGTCAGCCAGGCCATACTTTCGCCCGGCCAACCACGTAGGCCATACTTCCTTATTCTCATCCTTGCTGATAGCCTTTTTCCCTATTCTGATACGGGCTGTGCTTTCTCCCATCCCCTATTCACCATGCAGGTTGTGCTTTCTCCCATCCCCTATTTCACCATGCAGATCGTACTTTCTCCCTCTCTGTCCCTACAGGTCGCTGACGAGGAGTTTCATGTATTCCCTCACGTCCCACTCCTCAAGATGCATGGTGGCATCGATGAGCTTTTCCATGCCTTCTTCCGACAACTGGGTCTTGGCGTTGGCCTTGAATTTGGATATGAGCTCTTCGTCCGACAGCGGGTTCTCCGCCCTGCCTTTGGCATGGTCGGCCTGCTCCGTCCAGTTCTGGCCATCCTCAAGGATCACGGTAACGATGGCCCGCTTGACCTTCGGGAAGAGACCGTCTATCTCCGGGTCAGCAACGACCTTTATCTTGGGCAAAAGCTCCCATACCAGGGGGTCTTTGATCGCCTCATCGGTGAAGTCCGATGGCAGGACGTTGCCCTTCGCGGCGGCCACGGCTATGCAATACGGCAAGCTGTGGTCCGCTGTCTCCTTTGTGGCGGGCTTGTATTTGCTGGGGTCACTCAGTATGTCGGCTCCCCGGGTGGTGGTCCTCACCAATATCTCCTTTATCTGGTGGGGGTCCACACCGTTCTTGTTGCAAATGGCCAACAATGCGGTGATGGGCTGGTGTGTGAGGGCCTCGGTGGGGAATGCCTTGTAGCCGCAGGTGGTGATGAGGAAGTCCTTGCCCAATCCGCGGAGCAGGATCTCCGTATCCCATTTGACGCTGTTGATGACGTGATACACTCCTTCCTTTCCCTCAAAGAGCTCTACGGGGCCGGAATAGCCGGTGCTAGCCAGCATGGCCGCACGTACCCCTGCCTCCGTGGCCATGGGGTCCGCCGTGTTCTTCATGTTCGTGAGATGTCCGGCCACCACTCCACCCAGGGTGAAATGGCTTGAACCGCTTATGCCCGTAGCAGCCACGGTCTGGTCCTCGTTGAGCCCAAACATCCTCCCTGCTACCAGGGGGCTGGCGAACTGTGTAAGGCTGGCATGGTGCCATCCTATCTCCCGAACACCTGGGTGCGCGGCGAGGCACAGGCGCATCTCCACTTCGTACGCTATGAGTATGCCGACCAACAGGTCCTTCCCGCTAAGCCCCCTATGCTCTGCTGGCGCCAATGCCGCAGGGATGATGTCCGATGGGTGGGAGGGGTCTTCTTTCCAATAGATATCGTTGTAATCCATGGCCCGTATGAGAAGGGAGTTCATGAGCGCGGCGTTGGCCATGTTGGTCTTGGAGCCGTGGCCGATGACCGTAGCCTGCTCATTGCCTCCCAACATCTCTATGTACTCATAGGCCTGGAGCATATCATCATGGTCCACCGCCGCTAGGGCACATCCCACGCTGTCCAGCATGAAGCGCTTTGCTTCCTTCAAGCACTCGGGGGGTATCTGATCGTATTGCAGGCCTAGGGCGAACTTCGCCAGCTTTCTACTTATAGAATCTTCCATACGTTTTACCTCCTTTGATACGGCCCATGGGGGCGGGTGGAGGAACAGGGAGGGAGTATATTAACTTTAAGAGTGGCCGAGAATAGAGTGGCCGAGGGAAGGGCGGACACAGGCGGAGCATACACATGTAGAACGTACACGAGTATAGTATACATAAAGATAGAACGTACACGGCTATAGTGTGCACTGGTGGTTGCTAAATTTCCAAATTCAAAAAAAAGGCCGCGCCTATATCCGCTTTCGCTGGGCGTAGGTGGTGGCATATCCTGCTATCTTGTTGCGCATCTCTTTGCTCTCCACGTCGCAGAGTTCGTTCACAAGCTCTTTGTTGTGCTGGAAATCCGCGTTGAAGTCCTTTGGGAACTTCTCTACGAGCTCTATGGAGACTCGCTTGATATATGTAGGACGTATGCTTCCCATATTTGACACCTGGATATGTTCAAGCGGATGCTTGAACGTTCAGGGAACTACTGTTCCCGGTATTTCGGGTAAAGGGGACAGGTAGATAAATGTATCGGGTGGAGGTGAAGGACTGGGACGCAATTGTAGAAGGAGCGCAAAGCCCAATTACCCCAACGCCCATGCCCCTGCGAGGAAGAGAGATGGAAGAAAAAGCTCTTAAGGAAGCGGCCCGGCTGGGTGCGTCCTATGCCGAGATAAGGGTGGAGGAACGATGGGGCGATGCCCTGGAGGTGAAGGACGGTGAGTTGGAGAAAGCTGTCCATGGCCGGGAGAGAGGAGGCAGCGTCCGCGTGCTCGCGGATGGGAGATGGGGTTTCGCATCCACGAACCGGTTGGAGAACGGACTGGTTGGGGCGGTGGAGACCGCCATCAAACTGGCTCGGTCCAGTGCCAGCGCGCCAGGGGACACGGTGGAGGTGGACGAACGAAACCCGGCGGTGGGAAAGATCATTTGGAAGGTGGAGAAGAGCCCCCATGACACCAGCGTGGAAGAGAAACATCGACTCCTTGTGGAGATAAACCGGGCCGTCATGGAAAAGGAGCACATCCAGAGCGTGACCACGAGCTATACGGATGGCACGAGGAGCGTCCGCATACTCTCATCCAACGGGGCCGAAGCATACAGCGAGGAGACGCGCACCGTGGTCCAGGGAGTTCTCGTGGCCCGGGATGGCTCAGACATATTGGGTTATCGTTTCAGAATCGGAGGAACGAGGGGATTCGAGATCTTTGACAAGGAAGACCCGGTGGAAAAGGGAATCGAGGCGGCAGAGGCCGTGGTGCGTATACTCGGGGCGCCGCCGTGTCCCGCAGGCAAGTTCCCGGTCATAACGGACCCCGATCTGGCAGGCGTGTTCGTCCACGAGGCCCTGGGTCATGCCGTGGAGGGGGATACGATAGCGGCGGGAGGTTCGGTGCTATCAGGGAAGTTGGGGGAACGGTTAGCTCCAGAGAACGTCTCGGTCTATGACGATCCCACCCACAAGGGCGCCTTCGGTTCATACCCCTTCGATCAGGAGGCCACTCCCACCAGGAAGAAGACTATAATAGAGAGAGGAGTGCTCACGGAATATCTTTTGGACAGAGAAAGCAGCCTTCGCCTCGGGTTGGAGCCGAACGGAAGCGCCAGGGCCGAGGACTATTCCAGCGCCCCCCAGTCCAGGATGAGCAACACCTACATAGGCCAGGGCGACATGTCCTTTGAGGACATGGTCTCAGGCATAAAACTGGGCATCTATGCCAAAGGAACGAGAGGAGGACAGGTGGACCCGGCCAAGGGCACGTTCCAATTCGGAGCCCAGGAAGCGTTCCTGATAGAGAAAGGAGAGGTGACCAAGACGCTCCGGGACATGAGCTTGTCAGGGAACATACTAGACACCCTCAAGAGCATAGACGCAGTGGGGAACGATCTCCGCCTGGGAGACCCGGGTTTCTGCGGCAAGGGCGGCCAACTCGTTCCCGTGGGCGACGGAGGCCCACATATAAGGATACACATGGCGACCGTTGGGGGGAGGGGATGACCATGTTAGACCAGGTTTTGCCCTTGGAAGAGCTCAAGGCCATGGCATGCAGAGCGGTGGAGATCGCAACGAAAAAGGGCGCGGACCAGGCAGAGGCATTCGTGTCCATGGACGCATCTCTCAGCTGTGGCCTGGAGAAGGATGCCATAAAAGGAGTGGGCACCAGTGTTAGCATGGGCATGGGCATACGCGTCATAAAGGACAGGCGTCTAGGGTTTTCTTATGCCACGGAGGAAAGCTCTCTTCCCGAGACCGCCGAGCAGGCCATCAAACTAGCCCGCCTCTCCCCTCCAGGCGATCTGGAGTTTCCAGGGGACCACACTCCCCCTGTAGTGGAGCGGATCTTCGACCCACAGATACTGAACACCACCCCCTCCACACTCGTGGAATGGGTGAAGGACATGCTCGCCGTGGTGAAGGGGCATGAGGAGCTTGTGGCCCTGGAAGGCGGTGTTGGCTGCGGTCTGGACCGGTTCGCGGTGGCCACGAGCAACGGGATGGACCTTGGAGCAGAGGGAACGGACAGCGGCGGGGGCATGTACACCATGTTCCAGGACCTAGCTCCTTCCACTGGTTTCCATTTCGCCGAGAGCAGAATGGCAGACATTGACCTTTTGGGAACGGCAGAGAAGGCTTCCAAAATGGCATTGGACAGCCGAAACCCTTCTACGGTCGAGCCGGGCCTCATGCCGGTGGTGTTCATGCCACACGCCTTCTCGAGCATGATGGAGTTCATATTAGCTCCAGCCTTCTATGGGGACAAAGTGAAGCGGGGTGAGAGCGTATACTCTGGGAGAGAAGGGATGGAGGTCGCCTCCCCTGAACTCGATGTCTTTGATGACGCTCTACTGCCCGATGGCCTCAACTCTGCCCCCATAGATGACGAGGGCGTCCCTTCGAAAAAAGTGCCTATCATAGAGAATGGCATATTCTTCAACCCCTTGTATGACCGGAGTTCGGGATTGGAGCATGGCGCCGAGACCACGGGCAATGGCATCCGATGCCTTCGCTGGAGCAGTTCGAGGAGCTTCAAATCCCCTCCCGGAGTGAAGGCCAGGAACCTGGTCATGGGATCAGGACTGACAATGCCTCTGGATGAGTTGTTGAAAGAGGTCAAGAAAGGCATACTGGTACATGACATCCTGGGCGCTCACACGGCTAACCCCGCCTCTGGCGATTTCTCCGTGAACTCAAGCGTGGTGTTCAAGATAGAGAGGGGTGAGATAACGGGGCCGGGCAAGCAGGTGATGCTTTCAGGCAATCTTCCGGACGCACTTAGGGAACTCATCGGAACGGGGGAGCGACCCCTCAACGTATCCGGCGGCCTCAGCCCCGTATCATTCCGCCTCCCCTCCATAGCACTGGATAAGATAGTGGTAACGTGAACAAGACGGCTGGATAAACGATGATGTGCACTGGAAAGCGAATAGTGGCAGTGTGATACATGAAAAAACGATCGACTGTAACGTTCACAAAATGTGCTCACAAGACGAACATCAGGTTATATCGCCGTCCCTTATGACCACCTCGGTCCTCCCATCCTCATAGGTGATGACCATAGTGGGTTCGCGGAACAGGAAGTCACGATGTGTCTGTGACATATTTCTGCCCCCTGGCATATCGGTGTTGCGGCCGAAAGCGATGTGTGCGGTCCTCCCCGCTTTCTCATCCTCTAACAGATTTCCAACAAGCTTGGCATTCGGATTGAGGCCTATTCCCAACTCCCCTACGACCTTGGCCATATCGTCCACGGACAGGTACGTCTCCAAACGAGCTAGTATCCCCTTCTCCTTCGTTTCCATGGCAACGAGCCGTCCATCCACGATCCGCATGGTGAGGGGCTCTTTCACGTTGCCCAGGTCCCCTATGCTGCCGTCGCAGACGATGACACCGTTCATGCTATCCTCTATCGGAGCACACCATATCTCCCCTGCAGGGAGATTCCCTATAGCACCAAGTGGAATATCCACATCGGTCTGGAAATCCCTCCCTTTGATGGATAGTGTGAAATCCGTTCCTGAAGGAGCGGTCACATGCACATCGATGGCGCCCTGGAACCTGTCCATGAGCGAATATGCTTTGTCGGCCATGGCCTTGTAATCCGCCTGCATCGGACCGTACAATACCATATCCATGGTTATTCCCGGGGCATGTCCTACCCTAGCGCCCATTTCCATCTCTATGTCCGTGAGCTTTATCCTGAAAGGCGTCTCCTCCGCATATCCGGAAAATGCGTTGATGAACACATTCGGTTTCTTGAAGGCGTTCACGAGTTCTGGAGGTATATCCATGAGCGGCCTCATGTTATCGGGCAGCTTGTAGGTGGTGACGTTGGCCCCGAGCATCTTGGCGCTCTTTACGAATATCTCACCTACCTCCGCTCTTTTGTCATCCGTTATAACCAATACCTCGTCTCCCTCTTTTACATGTAGGACGACCTTCAAGGCAGTCTCTACTCCCCTGACCCCCTGGCCGATATCTCCAGGGTTTGTCACTGTTCTCATCTCCTTCCTGTAATGAGCTATAGCACACTTGGAATATATAACTAACCCACACAAGTGCGGGAAAATTGAGGTTCTTCTGCTGAGTGAACGTTCACTCTTTCTCTAT
>DAOVJP010000104.1 GCA_030673205.1 Thermoplasmata archaeon | reverse complement strand
GATACAGGGCAACCAGTTTGCCCTGATACGCGCCAATGGTGTTATTTCAAAGGGCGAGTTTACGATAAAGAATGACTGGATCGAGATTCGCCACTACGATACCAATGTGACGATATTGCTTCAGTTTAGACAGATGGATAATCTATTGATGATCCGTGACCGTTCCGGTGCGGTGGCACTTTTACGCCGTCTTCCCGATTCTCGTACTCCCTTTAATCCTGGTGTATACACTCAATAATGGATAATGATGAGATTGTAAAACTTCATCAGCGGCTGTTTGAGCTGCGGCAGCCCTGCCGCCGACAAGGAAGCCTCATACGGAGCCAATGAAGAGGTGAAGGAGGTCAAGGCCGACCTGAACAACCTCCTGTCACGGCTCGCTGGCATCAACAACGATCCAACCCTATTAGCGGAGCATTATGCCGCCCTGGCAGAGGATCCAGAGACCGTGTTCTACCTGGGAATAATAGGAGATACGAACATGGTGCCCATGTACTACTACCCAAGCAGTGGACAGGGAGACCCGAACGAGGGATATGGCATCCCAAGCGACATATGCTATATGGACCTGGATGCGGACATGGACGATGCACCCTACAGCGTCACAGGGGATGACGCGTCCTTCGAGATAGCGGCTGGGAGAGTGGACGGCTGGGATTCCCAGGATGCCAGCGTATTGATAGCAAAGACCGCATTCTACGACCGCATCATAGAGAACTACAAGGGACCAGTGAACAACCCCAGCTCCGCCTCTGCGTATCTGGCTGAGTACTGGAAGGACAGCGCAATGACCACGGTTGGCTCCGAGCCACCGATAGACAGCGCTTATCCGACAACATCGAAACTCGCCTGGATGTACGAGCAGGCCGGGTTCACCACCAACAAGAAACCGTATAATCTCCAGAACGAGGGAAGCAGGGTCCAATATGCAGAGGATTTCTACGCCTCCTCCAACCTCATCTTCTTCTGCGCCCACGGCTTCTATTACTGGTATGTGCCAACGGCCCAAGAGGGACATTTTGGCATAACCAAAGGCGTATACGGCGGAGGCGCATTCGATGTCACCCGGGTGAAGGACATGAACCTCGGACCCAGCATCATATTCGGCTCCTCCTGTGTAACGGGCCGTATAGACGGATTGCCGGGAAGGAACTGTCTCGCCATGGCATTCCTGCACGCCGGATTCAACAGCTACATAGGAGCTACTCGCTCCTCATGGGGAAGCCTGGTGCCCATACCCGACGCCTCTTCCGGAGAAGGACTGGGAGACCTGTTGGCCGTATACATCTATTCCGATCTGACCGGATACGTCTACGACAAGTCTACCGGGGCTGATAACGTATACAGCCACACATCCATAGGATTCGCTCTGATGGACGGAAAGAACAGATACATTATCCACGAAGGCGGGAGCGATAACGGAGGAACGATCTGCGACACCTTCGAGGAGTTCGTGCTTCACGGCGACCCGGCCTTCACCCCCTACATACCACAGCCAGGATAGATCGGACGAAGCGTAAGGCCCAACACCCTTCTATTTTCTTCATTTTTCTCCCCTAATCTCCAATTCTCCCCCGTCCCACACCACCGGTCATTATCCCTTCCCTCCTACGCCCTCCCCTTCGATCTTCAGGCAAAGTTCCAGCCATTGGCAGCCTATACATACCCCTCGCACCGTAGGCAACACCTCCGCCACGCGATCCAAAGCCTCCTTTGCCAGGATCTCTTCAGACACACGCAGGCCCGTGGCCTCCAACACCCTCTTATCCAGTTTCTCCGCGAGTTGATGCCCGGCACTCCCACAGCGTTCACCCAGGAGAGGGCACGCTCCACAAAGGTCATCCGCCCCCTCCTCCAGGATCACCCTTGTTCTCTCCCTTTCAAGGGCTTTCGCCAGCTCCGCCGCTCTCTCGACGAACCGCGGGCTGTATCCCTCCCCTCTGAATCGTGGGAGGCACAACAGGTGATGGGGGCGTAAATGCAGGACCATGCGAACAGATAGGACCAGCCATATATCTAATTATACTGCATGGACATTGCGATGGCATGAGCAAGAGATGGGCGCAGGAACATGCCCGGGACCCCTACTGCAGGATGGCGAGGAGAGAGAACTATCGCAGCAGGGCAGCCTACAAGCTCAAACAGATAGATCAAAAGCACCATGTAATGAGAAAAGGGGATGTGGTGGTAGACCTGGGCGCCTCCCCCGGCGGGTGGAGCCAGATCGCTCTGGAACTTGTGGGAGAAGAGGGAGTGGTGATCGGTGTGGACCTGCAACCCACGCCTCCTTTGGACGGGTGGATATTCATAGAAGGGGATATAACACAGGACGAGACGAGACAAGAGATACTGTCCACTCTGCATGACATGGGCAAGAAGGATGTGTCTGTGGTCATAAGTGACATGAGCCCGAACATCTCAGGCAACTACGATGTGGACCAGGCCAACAGCGCATATCTGGCCAGAATAGCACTGGAGTTCGCAGAGGATAACATACATCCAGGGGGTAACTTCGTCTGCAAGATATTCCAGGGCTCTGAATTAGAGGAGTTCTTGCGAGATACCCGCTCGTTGTTCAAAAGCGTACGTAGATACTCGCCACCCGCCTCCAGGAAATCCAGCAGCGAGGTGTATGTGATATGCAAGGCCAGGAGATAAGGCGCATCTAATTGTCCATTTCTCCTCTTCCTCCCATCAAATGTGAAAGCCCTAGCTCCACATCTCCCAGCGGGAGTCTCACATCCAGAAAGACCACGCTCTCATCCCCTTCATCATCCAAAAGGTATGTTTTGAAGCGTGAAGGGGCGATCTCTTCCACCGCCACCACCCGCATGGGAAGCGTTTCTCCCAACGCTATCTGCTCTTCCACTATCTCACCTCCTCCGCTAGTTCCTTCTTCAGCATGCCATAGCATTGTTGGTCCAGTCCCTCTCCCGCCGGGAGAAGGAGATAGCCTCCGTGTTCGGCGACATGCTCGTTTATGTATTGTATGAACTTCAGTATGCGTTGGAAACCCTCGTTCTGGGTTATGAGATATTCCAGGCCGTCGAATAATATGACCCCTCCGGAGTCCTCATTCTCCCTTAGGAAGCGCAGGAGTATAGTGGTGAGTCTGGTCAGGTTTCCGGGGGCAACCCTATCATCCTCACCTCCTATGGAAGCTGTCGCCACGCCCATGCCAGAGGGGAAGCTCATACTGCGACCCTCGTTCTTGGTCAACCAGATGACCTTTGTCTCCCCCACATCATACAGGTCCCTCACCTGATTCGGATGGGTCCTGGTCACGCAGATCGCCCCATGGCCCTCCTGCTTGAGGGCGTTCATCATATCATAGCTACGTTCAGGTTTGTTCTCGTTCACAAGATAGCTGTAGCCTCGTTTGAGCGTCAACTCGGCTTTGCCAAGCGTGCTATTCGCTCTGCCGGACATGCTATCAACTCCTCCCTGCGCTCCATCTCCCCTGCTAAGCACGTCACCAACTCCTCCCCGTGCTCCATCCCCCCTGCTAAGCACGCCATCTCCCCTATCCAATATGTGGTTATCCTCTCTGGGCTTAGAATAGGGGGTTGGCTCGGGGCTGTCCGCAATCTCCCTCGCTAATTCCATTTCCTTCTTCCTAAGATCCTGTTGAATGGCGGCCTTTCTACTCCGGATATACAGTTGTATCTCCTTGGCAGTGTGTCCTCTAGCCGCCATCCTAGCAACCTCCCCCCATGCTTCTCTGAGGCCTTCTTCATAGCCCCTTAGATACCAATCCTTCTGAGTCTTCGCCATGTGTGTCAAGATAGAAGACCCTCGCTGGTCTTAAACCCTTCGGACCCAGCCTCAGCCAATATATCTGAAGGTATCCTCTTTGCCCATATCCGGGATAGAGCCATCCTCTATCTCCCTGAGCTTGGACGTTATCTGATCTATCTCCTTGGCCCGGAGTTCTAGGTCTGAATAGTCCATGCCTATTCCGAGCACCGAAGTGAGGACCTCAAGAACCGCTCTGGCGCTCTTCGGGTCCACAAAATATCCCGATGTCTCTCCCATCAGGCATACGCCCTCCATGGAGAAAGATGGGGCTAGGCCCAATAAAAGGCCGCTAGCGCCTACAATGCCGCTACTCGGCTGGTCACCATCGCCGAATATGACCCCTCTATTCTTCATCTCATCCACCAGCCCGAGGGATGTGGCGGCGCCCAGCACGCGGCGATCCTCGACCAACTGGCCAAGGCCGTAACCTCCCAGGGTGAATATCTTCTCAACACCCATCTCCTTGGCAAGCAGTAGCATCTCGTAACACAACGTATATTGTCCCTCTGGCGTGAGGCCCTGATAATCTCCCACTAAAAATATCAGGTCGCTATCCACCCAGGGATCATCGCTCCTCTCCTCCCTCTTGAAATAGTAGAGGCGATTGCATACCAGTTCCGTCAGTCCATCGTCTCCTACGACCACCTGAGGGGGAAAGTGCTTAGAGTATATGTTGGAGGCGTGGGCGGCATCGATCTCCCTAATGAGATGTTCGGCTGCGAGCTTTCCCACATTTCCCACTCCTGGCAATCCCTCTATCAGCACTGGTCTGTGCAGCCGGGGCACCTCTGCGACATTGGACACCATGAATTCCAGTTCGTCCATCATGAGACCTCCCTGTTCTCCTTCTTCAACCGTCTTCGATACTTCCCATATCTGTCCTCGGGGGAGAAGCGGGCGGGAAGGTCTTCGAAAGTCTTCACTTTGCAGTCCATACACTCTTCTTTCAAGCTGTACTTCCCACAATTAGGACAAACGTGTATGCGCCCCATCCAGCTTCACTCCTTCCTTTTGAACTCCACCCTTCCATTTGTACCCATGGCATTGGCGACACGTTCTGCAGCCTTGCGCAGTTCATCCTCCGCGGTCTTGTAATCTTCCGCGGTCACCATTATAGCGTACTTCGGTGTCCCGAGGGAGCGAACATCGATCTCCAGGACCTGATCCTCATTCTCCTCAATTTCCTCTGCGGCCAACAACGATACCTTGACATGTTCTATGCCATCGGCCAGGGGCGATGTGACCTCAACGCTTCCAGTTATATGCACGAATGGAGGAACGATATTGTCCACAGCCACGGCAATGAAGGACTCGGTCCACTCGCCTTTGAAACCATCCTCTGCCAAACTCTCTCGGTCTATGGCGCACTGCTCAAAGGAGCCGTATAACGAGCCGTATGTGGCCTCCAGCTCCTCGGCGAACGTCTTCCAGCACCACTCCTCGTCCTTCTCTATCTTCTGTCCCACCACACCAAGGAGCTTCTTGGCCCGGGTCTCATTCTTCCACTCCCGGATCTTTTCCCTCCTCTGGTGCTCGTTCACCTGTTTGAGGCTCAGGTCCACCGTCCCCTTCCCAGGGTAGACGTTCATGACCTTGCAAACGACCTTCTGCCCCTCCCTCACATAGTTGCGGATATACTTCACCCAGCCGGTGGCGACCTCGGCGATGTGTATGAAACCCTCCACGTTGGAGAACTCGTCCAGCGCGGCAAAGGCGCCGAAGTTCTTCACATTGGTAACGCTACAAACGACGAGTTCGCCTTCCTCTGGAAGTTTCTCACTGGGTGTCATCATATCCTCTCTCTCAAGTCGATCGATCCCTATTCTAGCTTCTGGGATATCTCTCCCTTCAGCTTGACCTTGCCCCCGGT
>DAOVJP010000238.1 GCA_030673205.1 Thermoplasmata archaeon | reverse complement strand
TAGGAAGAGCCATGTCAAACACTGCACCTCCTGCGGAAAGGATATCTGTCCTTCCTGCGGGGAGTATCCCCATGTGCACAGGGACAGCGGTGTCTTCTTCGAATACGAGTTCCAATTCCCTCTCTGCAAGGACTGCTACCTGAAGGCTTTCCGCATCCAGGAGGAGATGGGGCGCGCCTCGGCCTATTTCGGCACGGGCAACATGACCTATGCGTCCAGGCACGCTTCCATCGCGTTGAAGCTGGCATCATCTTGGTCCGGTGGAGAAGAGTACGTGGGAAAGGCGGAGCGGTTGGACGCGGCGGTGGAGAGGACCCGGGCGAACATGCAAAGGCGCAGAACGGGAAAGAAGGGAAAGCGAAGCGATGGAGAGGACCGTTCCTCCGTTAAGATAGAAGGGGATAAATGGACGAGACGCTTCGTCGAGAGGGCGCTATCCAGGAAGGGAAAATGATGTCAAGCGATCTGGGGGTCATCGTGGACCTGCTCCTCATCTTAGCGGGAATAGTGGTGGTGGCCAAGGGGGCTAGCCTCTTCATCGATACCTCCGTTGCGGCGGCCAGATCCTTCGGTGTTTCACAACATGTTATAGGCATCACTTTGGTGGCTTTCGCCACCTCGCTCCCCGAATTGGCCGTATCATCCGTGGCCTCACGGCAGGGGAACGGAGGCATAGCCATCGGAAATGTCATAGGCAGCAACGTGGCGAACATCACCCTAGCACTGGGTATCACCGCCCTCTTCTTCCCTCTTGTAAGTTCCAAGAGGGGTTTGAAGGATACGATCATAATGACCGGGTGCACGCTTCTCTTCTGGGTCTTCCTCTTCACAGCAGGCTCGTTGGACCAGATCGAAGGGGTCGTCCTATTCATCCTCTACATACTCTTCCTATTCCACATAACCCGGAGGGCGACGAAGGAGGGCGTGGAAGAAGGAGAATGGGAAGAGGATGCCGAGAGCAGATGGGAGAACAAGAGCACTTGGCTGCTGGTGATGATATCACTGGCACTTGGCAGCCTGGTGGTCCTGGGAGCGCATGTGATGGTCCTGGGAGCGGCCGGCATGGCATCAAGGATGGGAATATCCGATCTGGCCATAGGGGGGACCATAGTCGCCGTGGGCACCTCTCTTCCCGAAATATCCGCATCCCTGGCAGCGGGACTGAAGAAGAGACATGCTATAGCCCTCGGCAACGTTGTCGGAAGCAATGTGATGAACATCCTCATGGTCCTGGGGGTGGCGGCGATCATCGCCCCTGCCGGGTTCATCTCACCCGTATCTGCAGGTTCCGATCCTCAGGTGCTCCAAAATGTGCTCTGGATAGCCATGCCCTTCCTGATGTTGGTATCCCTCATCATGGTACCATTGGCGGCTCGAAAGAAGATAGGAAGGTGGAGCGCGCTGCCACTGCTGATGTTATACGGCGCCTTCATACTCCTATTAAGCATCTTCATGGGAGGAGCATAGGAGCGGAGGACCGCGACCATAGGAAAGAGCGTGTGGATGTACCTTCTGCCAACACAATAGTCCGACTGTCCGTACTCGAGTTACCAAAAAGAATAAGTACGTTATCCCGGGATAAGCTTATTATGGAACGGCAGGTATGGGCTGTCCAGAGGAGAGAGAAAAATGTCCGCTAGCGTATTGAAACGGCTGCAGAAGCCAGGCAAGGACAGGATCGTGGTGGCGCTTGTCCTTTTCCTGTTATTGGTAGGAACGATAGGTCTTGCTATCGTCGGTTTGTTCGGAGGGGGACCGGATGAAGAGACATATGAGACGGGAAGCGCAAGCATAGACGATTTCTTGAACATAAGATCGGAGATGAGCATTCCTGATGGAGACCTTGTATTCGTTGCATCCGATTCCGACCCGCTATATGCCATGATCGCGACACCACTAGCGGTACGCTACGAGGCAAATATGAGCATAAGCCCATTGCTGGTCTACCAGGGATTGGAGGACAGGTACACATATACCGATGCGTCCAGTTCCGTGAACAAGTTCCTCAGCGACTATGGCACTAGCAATACGACCGCTATCGTGATCGGAGACGCCCTGTATAGCAACCTGGATGTAGCCCTGGAAATGGCCCCGTTCTGTGGTGGGAACATGCACGACGCAGAGGCCATTTCCCTCGAGGTTGCCAGGACGTTCTGGACACAGAGCGCGGCAGTGATACTCGTGGAACAAAGCGAATGGGGATACCAGGAGGCAGTGAACACCGTCCCCCTAGCCGCCTATCTCGGCATACCGGTCATAGTGGCCGACAAGATGGACGAAAAGATCGCGCCCACCCTCCAGAACCTAGGTGTGAAATATTCCATAGTCTGCGGAGGGATTGGGGGATACGGAAGGACGCTAAGACATGTGGACACGGACGCGAACCTCCTTAAGCATGTGAACGCGAATCTCAACCAGAACGAATCGGCCTATGACTCGAAATGGCTGAAGGCAAATCCACGCGAGATAAGAGTGCTTCGAGCCCGGGCCGACTATCACCAGCACCAGATAGCGGACGATGTCATCAAGGTCATAAAGGAGCGCATAGGCGGGGACATAAACTATGTTGTCATGGCCAACCCCGCCGATGTCAAGGCAAAGAAGGTCGCGATGATCACAGACGAGAGTGGAAACCAGGTTCCAGATCAGATAGTTTATTATGAAGAAGGAATAATAATGGATTCCGCCGGTAAACCCTATCCCGGGGCGGCACCATATGGGAACGATGGCCCATCCTTCGTCTTCGATATACCCTACGACTATGCGAATGTCATAGTGGATGTCAAGATGGATGTCTCTGAAGCAAGGGGCCCGAGCTCGGCTTGGAGGCCCGGCAGTCCGATCGAGGGCAACGCCGATGGCTCAGGGGAGAGGGTCTACATATTCCTCGGAATGGACAAGAACGGGGATGGCGTCCTCGACACAGAATCGGACGAGTCACAGTTCTTCGGCGGCTCCCCCGGCTACGATTATATACGCTCGAACCCGGACCTGGGCTATTCCCCTACCAACCCCCCTATATGGGCTCATCTCAGCATAGAGCTTCCCTTCTTCATGGACCCAGTAAGGGAGCATGTGATACAGCTCTTGGGAAAGCTGCCTACAGACCCGGATGTCAGCGCCCCCTATGAGGTCACTATAACCGTGCAGAACCTCACCGATCCCACCTTCCCCCTCATGCCAGGATTGTCAAGCATGGC
>DAOVJP010000240.1 GCA_030673205.1 Thermoplasmata archaeon | reverse complement strand
CCCATGGTCGGCATCGCGTATGCCGAGACAGGGGATGTTTCCGATTCGGGAAGTGACGGAACTTATACAGACCCACTCTACTCCAATAGCTTCTTCAACCCATTGTTCGAGGAGATGGTCACCGGCCCCGACGGCATATACGAGTTCTCACTGCGCCAGGGCAGATATTCCTTATCTATCTATACAGAAGGGTATTACCCACACTATACGATGATCAACATACCCGCCAACACCTCCATGACCATGGATATCGCGTTGGAAGAGATATACATCCCGCCCATGGACGCCTTCGTGCATGGTGTCGTGACGAACGAGGCGGGGGAGCCCATAGCCATGGCAGAGGTCTCCCTTGAGGGAGCGTGGTACATGATGGACCAGATGAGCATGGACTACCGGGGAGGCTATAACGACCCATATTGGGGCGGATACTATTGGGACACCACGGACGACGATGGAGAGTATGGCGTGGAGGCCACCGCTGGCGTTTATCAACTCTACGTATGGGCCGATGGATATGTGATGTTCAACCAGATGGTCGAACTTGGATCCGATATCCCTCTGGAGATCAACGTGACGCTTGAGAACATCCCCGTGCCCGATTCCCGCATAAGTGGTGTCATAGAGGACAAGGAGACCGGCTCGCCGCTCTCCGGAGCGTTCGTGAGTTTCTACAGGGATGAGACCGGATACTGGGGTGGCTGGGAAGATGATTGGTATGGAGATGAGGGTGATTACTATGGAGAGCAGGGAGAGCCCAGGACCGATGGATCATATGATGAAGAGACCTCCTCCATGCCAAGCGAGTCCCCTATGCCAGGCGAACCCTCCACATCCGATGAGCCAGCGGGAGCCACGATGGTGAAGTACGATCCGGACATGGATGGATATTACGAAGAACCATATTGGGGATGGGCCGATCCTGGCTATGGCTGGTTCTATGGTGATACCGTTGCGGACGAGAACGGGCATTACGAGCTTCCCATAGCCGAGGGCGTTTACGTGCTGGAGGTCTATGCAGATGGACACATGCCCGCCTACATAGAGTTCGAGATAGGAGCGGAGGACCACCTGGTCATCGACGTGCTCCTAGAAGAAGGCAACTGGGAAGGATGGGACGACGGAGGATGGATGATCGCGTTGTCCGACGGCTCCATAGGAAGCTCTCCGATGTTCTCCGACCCGTTCTCCGTGGACCTTGCCTGGGACGATTGGTCGATAATAGACCTCGGATCGTTCTTCTCCGATGCGGACGGAGACAGTCTGGATTATTGGTATGATGTCCCAGAGGGATTCGAGGTGGTGTTGGACAGCGCCAACAACCAAATGCGAGTGCGTGCCCCGGACGGGTTTGAAGAAGGCACGATGAAGATATATGCCAGTGACGGCACATCCACCATAAGCGGTGAGGTCGCCCTGGAGGGCACCGCGCCTACTTCCTCGCTCTCCGCCATAACTGGAGGTAGTGCATTGGCATACATCATCGGAACCATAGCCGCTGCGGCTCTGTTGATCACCATGATCCAGTTCCGTGGAGGATGGAGAGGCCCAAAGCACGAAGATGAAATGGAAGATGGGGCTGATGATAACATGGACAGTGGAACGGAAGGCGGCATGAACAATGGGCCCGAAGATAACACGGCCAGTGGAATGGACGACAACACGGCCAGCGAAATGGAAGGCGGAGCCGAAGAGGCGGCGAACACTAGTGGGAGCACAGAGAGCTCCACGCCGCCTTCGGACCCCCTGCCAGGAGAGCCAGACATGGATAACATGGAGCCAGTTCAGGGTGGACAGGCGGGGGAAGCGGGAACGCCCCCTGTGTTCTAGCGGGCGATGGGTTTAAAAGGCCGAATACGGGTTGAGTGTCCATGACCGATCTGGAAGCAGTCATAGCAGCGTGGATAACTGTATTCGCGTTCGCCCTCTTCGTGGTATCCGCCATCTCCTACCGTCGCGTGAGAAACCCCAGGGTGTTGATGATAGGCCTCGCTTTCCTCGCCTTCTTCATCAAGGGCCTGGTCATGAGTATAGGTGTGGTCAGGGGAGAGGATGCTATGGAGGGATATATTCCCATCCTCGATCTGGCCGTCCTCCTGCTCTTGGCGTCCGCCGTTCTCTTGAGAAGGGATGGACAGGGAAAGGGAGGGGTGGATGACTGAATACGATCTGGAGACACGACAGCGCATCTTCGACCTGATAAAGGAAGAGCCGGGCCTGCATTTCAGGGAGATGGAACGCAGGCTGGAGATGGCCACAGGTCTCCTGGAATACCATCTGCATTACCTGGAAGGCAAGGAGGTGGTGGTGGCCAAGGAGGATAGATACTACAAACGGTATTATCCTACAAACCTGGACGCCAGGGACAAACGACTGCTATCCAGCATCAGGCAGAAGAATCCCCGAAGGATAGTCCTATTTCTCCTGTTAAATTCCAGCGCGACGCACAAGGCGATAATGGAGAGATTGAGCTTCAAACCTAGCACTCTAAGTCTATACCTTGAGGACCTGGTCAAGAAGAAAACGCTCATAAAGGAGAAGAGGGGGAGGGAGAACATGTACTGCATTGCCGAGCCGGATAGGGCGGAGAGGGTTCTTTTGGCGTACAAACGGAGTTTGCTGGATGAGATCGTGGACAGCTTCCTTGAGACATGGTTAGAGGATGTTTACAGGTGAGATCTCTACCCGAAACTTTTTCTACGACCCTAAACTATTGCTCCCTGATATAATGCCAACTATGAGAGAGGAAGATTATTTGGAGGCTTTGGCGGTCATAGTGCGCGACAAAGGGTATTCCAAGGTCAATGATGTGTCCAGGCGGCTGAATGTCGCTCCATCGAGCGTGACCGAGATGTTCCGCAGGCTTTCAGAGGAGGGCTACATCAACTATGAGAAATACAGCGGTGTAACATTGACCCCCAAGGGCGAGGAGGTAGCGACCAAGGTCCAGGCCAGGCATGACACTTTGACGGATTTCTTCATTCTCTTGGGCATGGAAGAAAAGATGGCGGAGGAGGATGCCTGCCAGGTGGAACATGTGGTGCGCCCAGAGACGATGGAGCGACTCACCTCTTTCGTGGAATATCTCAAGAACCCCGATAGGGGGGCGTGTTGCATGGCGAACTTCCGACATTTTTTCGAAACTGGAGAGGTAGGCGATT
>DAOVJP010000220.1 GCA_030673205.1 Thermoplasmata archaeon | reverse complement strand
CTTTACCTCTGCCTTTGGCTTTTCTGTCACAGGGACAGCCATTGCCTTTGGTTCAGGAGTTGGAACGGCTGGCGCGGGTTTTACTACCTCTACCTTTGGTTTGGGAGGTGTTGGTCTTGCCGCCGGGGGCGCTGGCTTAACCTCCACCTTCTTCTCTTCTTTGACATCTCCCAAAAGGTCGGAGAGGAGTTTGTCCGCGATATCCTGCGCTTCCTTATCCTTCCCGTCTTTCTTCTCCTCTTCCGGGCTCATGCGACGCTCACCTCCGGAACCATGATCTCAGGGGTCTTCTTCCCTATGACAAAGACGTTGTTCTTGTCAGTGCTGAAACCGTCCTTGAACTCGACAGTGTTCTGTCGGGTGGTCTGGGAGATCTGATAGGAGGATATGGTGGCGACCTCTCCTCTGTGCGTGCCGCCGGTGACCATGGCAAGGTGACCCTTGTCCAACTTGTAGGATTCCTGTATCTTCTGAGAGGGGAGGGCTATCTTGAGCACATCCCCTGTCTTATATGTATTCTTCTCCAGGATTATATTTCGTCCATCGTGCATGTTGAGTTGTATCTTTCCGCCCTTTACCGTTGTCTTGTTCTCTATCCGGACGAGTTTCCAGCCCGCATGCGTCTTGTCTATCTTCACCAGTTTCAGCTTTCCCTTCTTATCGAAGAGCATTCTGTAGCTCTCTTTGGTCTTAGGGATAGAGACCACATCCATGAGCCCGACCGGTCTTTTGTGATCGCGAGTGGTTTTGCCATCAACGAGCACCTCGGCGGCTCCGATTATTCTCTTTGCTTCTCTGGCCGTGTCCGCGTAGCCCAGATGGTCACGCACCACCATCAACAGAGAGATGCTGACATCTATCGGGTGTGGGCCAGGGCGGGGTTTGACAGTCCATTTCGACTCTTTTCTGTGTATTGTCCAACTCCGGGGAGCTGTCAATCTCTTCATGTGTTTGCTCATATCACGAACCCCCTAATCTTTCCAGTTTTGCCTTTCGTTTCTTGTCTGAAAGATCGAGTTTAGTTATCAATAGGTTGGATGGGTCCAAAGGCATCTCCACCTCTTTTCCATCGGCTTTATGGAGGGTGACCCCTTCCACCACAACCTTCCTATGGGAAACATCTATTCTGAGCACCTTCCCGGCGAAGCCTTTCCATTTGCCTCTCATGACCATGACGGTGTCTCCTCTCTTCACAGGCATGGAGCGCACATTGTGTTTCTTTATAAGGCTCCCTTCCAGGTGCGAAGCTATCTTCTTTCTCTTCCTGTGGAGAGGGGCGGCATATATCTCCTTTCTCTGCTTACCGGGTTTCTTTGATGTAGTTACCATTATCATCCCTCACACTATTATGGACGCAGTGGCCGCTATCCGGGGCCAGCGTTCGGCCGCTTCCCTTGCTACTGGCCCTTTGATCTCGGAGCCTTTTGTCTCACCGTTGTCCGTTACTATGACGGCTGCGTTGTCCTCGAACTGCACAGCGGTCCCGTCTGCCCTGAAGAAGGGGCGTTTCTGACGGACGATCACAGCACGGAAGAGCTGGCGTCTCATGTCTGGAGATCCTTTCTTCACGGATATTACGATCGTGTCCCCTATTCCTGCGGAGGGGTATCTCCTCCTCACGCCATGATAGCGGGGGACGGTGATGATCTGGATCACCTTGGCTCCCGTGTTATCCGCGCATTTGAGCCTGGCTCCCACGGGAAGTCCGCGTGTCTGTTTTCCTGCTAATCCTTTCATTATCTACCACCCCTATTTCTTCTGGATCACAACATATGTCACCGTCTTGCTCAATGGTCGGCACTCCGCCACGGTGACGATGTCCCCTTTCTTCGCCCCTATGCATGGGGGGTTGTGGGCCGGGACCCTGCCCGTTCTCTTCTCATATCTCTCATACTTCTTGTTGTATCTGGTACGCTCCCTTTCCACAACCACGGTCTTGTCCATCCTATCGGTGACCACGGTCCCTTCGATCGTGTATCCGCGTACGGGGAGGTTGCCGTGGAAAGGACAGTGTTGGTCCTGGCATGATGTCTTTGGAGTCTGTATGCCTAGGCCTATTTTTCTGGCTTTCACGGCTTTCTTAGCCTCTTTCTTCTTGACTGTCTTAACTGGCATTTTCTAGCCTCCTTGCTTGACCCTCTTGGGTCGATCTTCAGGTCTGAACATTATCTTGTTCCCATGGATCTTGAATATCTGCTCTTCGACGAATGCGTCAAAGACCAGATCCTGTTTAGCTATCATCTTCTCACCTCGTTCAGTGGACACGCGGAACGTCTGTCGTGTCTCATCCACTATCTTTCCCCTCATGCCCATCACAGTGGGGTCTGGATAAGCAGTCACCTGGATGTCCAGGCCGATCAACTCATGTCTCATGATATTCTTGCCACTTATCACAATGATCACCCCTTACGAATCCTCCACATTGAACCCTAATTTGGCCAGGGTCTTCACCACTTTCTTTTTGTGGTCTCCCTGCAGCTCTATGTTACCGTCCTTCACGGTGCCGCCAGCGGCGCATTTGGTCTTGAGTGTCCTCGCGAGTTCCTCTATGTCGATGTCTCCGCTGTCCAGCCCTTCAACGATGGTCACTATCTTGCCGTATCGCCTTCTGTCTGTGTATATGTGAATATTCTGCTGCTCTCGAGCGATCTCCTCGCACATACACAGTTCCTGGGGAAGTCCACAGGTGGAACAAATCTCTGGCATCCTTACTTCTCCTCCTTCTTAGCCTTTATTTCCTTCTCTCTTTCCACAGTCTTGATACGGGCTATGGATATGCGAAGGGCTCTTATCCTTCCAGGGTTGGCGGGGGCGCCTCCCATGGCCGCTACGCCTCTCTCATGCATGAGCTCTTTCTGGAACTCCTCCAGGCGGCCTTCCAAGTCCTTGGCGCTCAAGGTTCTCAATTCGCTAGCTTTGGTTAGTGGCATCAGCTCTCCTCCTTCTCTTCTGTCACAGGGGGTTCACCAGCCTCTTCTTTGGTGGGCTCTAGCTTTCCCTTTTCTTCCTGCACTTCTTTAGTTTTTTCCTCTGGAGCCTCCTCTTTCATGGGAGCCTCTTTAGTGGGAGCATCTGCAGAGGTATCCTTGGTGGAGGTGTCGGGGGGAGTATCTGCAGAGGTGTCGGGGGAAACATCGGGGGATGGCCCAACAGCATCTGGAACCTCTGTATCCTTCACCTCGTTCTCCTCCTCCACGGCAGCCTTTTTCACATCAGATCCAGCAGAAGGGAATTTGTCTGCAACTTCGACCTCGTCGGGTAGTCTTGCATCCGATTTCATTATCCACACTGTCACGCCGAGGACGCCGGGTTTGAGCTTCGCTGCAGAGTATCCTCTGTCCATGAAGATGAGGCTTGGTTCGCCGCAGAATTTGATGTGGCCCTGCTTGAACTTTGCCGTCCTGTGACGCTGTCCAGTGAGTTT
>DAOVJP010000056.1 GCA_030673205.1 Thermoplasmata archaeon | reverse complement strand
CACCGGCGGCAACGCTACGTGGATGGCGGATGACGGCATGGGTCACAACGACACAGTGTTGTTCGAGGTCATCCCGCCTGTCGTGGACTACATAATGATAGTAGACACCCCCGGTATCGGGTTTAACGCCGTACCAGACCAGGGTGTGGAGGCCGGGTTCGTTATAGAAGGATGGGCAGCCTCTTTCAACAACTCCATCGGCTACATGGGTGATGTTGAGGCGAACTGGACGGTCGTCAATGTGACGGCGATTGCGACCACTCTCCCCGTCGACGACTTTAACAGCACTTTTGATGCTAATGCTACGGCCGGGACAGCCAACTGGACCGCCACCTATGGCAGCTTGGAATACACCGTCCACTTCACCATATTCGACGCCACTGTGGACTATATCGAGATCGTGGACACCGCCAACGCCGGCGTGACCAACATAACAGACATGACCGTGGATGTTGGATTCGCCATTGTAGGTTATGCTGCTGCGTTCGATGATGTCATAGGATACATGTATGATGTGCCCGTGGCCTGGACTGTCGTTAACGCTAGTGGCGCGAACGCGTTCAACGTCACTGTAGGGGACGATCAGATATTCTACGCAGGCACCGCTGGTGGTACTGCTACGTGGACTGCTGACTACGGCGGAATGACCTATGTTGTGGTGTTCACCATCAACGCGCCAACCGTGGACTATATCGAGATCGTGGATACTGTGGGCACAGGCATGAATGTGATATTTGACCAGAACGTGCCTATCGGTTTCACCATACAGGGTTGGGCCGCCAGTTTCAACGTCTCCGCTGGATACTTGGGCGATGTAGTGGCTGATTGGACCTTGACCAACGACACTGGCATGAACATCAGCACCGCGCCTTTGAATGGCATTACGAGCACATTTGACGCTGGCTGGTTCGCTGGTGTTGCCACATGGACCGCCAACTTCACTGACATGTTGGACACCGTGACCTTTATTGTCGATCCGCCAACAGCTGACACAATAGAGATCGTGAATACCAACGACACAGGCGCTACTGCCATAGTCGACCAGACCGTGGACGTGGGCTTCTCCCTCTTGGGCTATGCGGCTGGATTCAACACCACCTTCGGCTACATCGGCGATGTGGTAGTGGATTGGAGCGTGATCAACGCTGGACCATGGGCCTGGACCAACCCAGTGAACGGCGAGTCTAGCACGTTCAACTCAGGAATGGACTGGTTCGGCGGTACGGCGGACTGGATCGCCAACTGCGGTGGCGTCACTGACACTGTGACCTTCACCATCAACGCGCCAACCGTGGACTTCATAGTGATAGTGGATGGTGGATTCGATCCCGTGATCAACCAGACTGTGAATGTCGACTTCTCCATAGAGGGTTGGGCCGCTAGCTTCAACGTCACTGCTGGCTACATCGGCTACGTGCCTGTGACCTGGAACTTGACCAACTACAGCAGTGCCAACGCGACCACAAGCGACGGCGGTGGCACCGATGATATCTTTGACGCCGACCCCGATGATGTCGCCACTGGATATGCTATCTGGGAGGCAGACGACGGCCTGGGCCACACCTATGGGGTCAACTTCACCATAATAGACATCAATGAGGTACACCACATAGAGATCGTGAACACGTCCGGCACCGGCACCTTTGCTATAGCCGCCCAGACCTTTAACGTGGGCGATACCATCGTTGGTTACGCCGCGGCTTTCAATGACACGGGCGTTTACCTGGGTGACATAGACGTGACCTGGATCGTGGTCGATGATGGTACTAACGCTTGGACCGTACCAGGCACCGGTGCTTCCAGTACCTTTAATGCTGGTTTCAATGGTGGTACTGCCATCTGGGTCGCTAACGATGGTGACGGACATGCGGTCAGCGTTATGTTTACTATAACCCCGCCAACCGTGGACTATATCGAGATAGTGGGCGCTGTTGATCAGACCGTGCCCATTGGCTTCACCATACAGGGTTGGGCCGCAGGGTTCAACGATACCTCCGGATATGTGGAGGATGTGGTGGCTGCATGGACCGTCGAAGGTCTCGCTACCGCTTCCACCGCCCCTGATAGTGCGACGAGCAGCGTGTTCGACGCCGGTCTGGGCCTAGTAGGCGGAGATGCAACCTGGACCGCTAACTACAGCGGCATGGAGTATTCCGTGGTGTTCACCATCCTACCCCCTGCTATAGAGAGCATAGCGATCTGTTACGACAGTGTTGGACTGGACCAGGTACCCACTAGCGCCACCATTGGCTATAACATGACCCTACCTGCCTTCGCCTGTGGATACAACAACACATTGGATGCGGCCGATGGTGATGCCGGTCATGGTTTCGTCGATCTCGTAGATGGGACATGGACCTTGGGCAACCTCGGAGGCGCAGAGTCCACAGGGACCGATGGTACGGGAACGGCAGACTCGTTCACCGCTACTGACGCCACACACCCAGGTTCCAGCTGGTGGCATTTGAACTACAGTGCAATGGATTATCATGTGATGTTCAGTTTCCTTAATGTGGACACCATCCAGATATCATACTCTGATGGTAGCATAGTCTCCTCTACGAACACGAGGAACGCCACTGTCGGAAGCTTCAGGATATATGCGACGGGTTACAACAACTCATATCCTGGCATGGGCCTGGGATTCGTGCCTGTCACCTGGAACATTACACTGGGCGTCAACGCCACGGGCAGTATAACGACTGCTGGCCTGTATGCTAACCTATTCGTTGGCGATATTGTTGGCAGCTTGAACGTGACCGCTAACTACAGCGTTGGTATCAATGACACCATATCCGTAGACATAGTGCCCGCCGATCTGGCTGAGATAAGGATGGAGATGGAGAACGGCAGTTTGCCGCAGGCTACATACACCGCGGACGACACCACGACCTTCTTCTTGAGAGGATATGACCAGTTTGGCAACCTGAGAGGCGACCTGGAAGGTGCCTGGAACCTGAGCACTGTGACCCGTGGCTTCGTGAGTTACGATCCGAACACCACTGCGACCAGCGTCACCATAGACTGGATCAATGCCGTGGACATGACCTTGAATGTCACATACACTGGTGCCAACACGTTCACCATCTCATGGGACGTGGCCGTCACACCCGGTGGGTTGAGCTATATCCTTGTCACACCCGATGTGGCTGGACAGAACATCACGGCCGACGGAACCTTTACCTTCACGGCCCTGGGCTATGATCAGTATGACAACCTGATATCCGGTCTGACCTTTGTTTGGGCGGCCGAGAACGGGACCATAGCCAGTGGTGTGTTCACGCCATATTCTGTAGGAACGTGGACGATCAACGCCTCCGTTGGTACGATATTCAATAACTCTGTGGAGATAACCGTCACCGTGGGTGTCCTACACCACATAGTGTTGACCGGCCCGGCTACCACCGACGCCGACACATCTGTGACCTTCACCGCTGTGGGACAGGACCAGAACGACAACCCGTTGTCTGGTCTGACCTTTGTTTGGGTGGCTGAGAATGGGTCCATCACTGGTGGAACGTTCGCACCGTGGACCATTGGCGATGCCTGGGATATCACGGTCAGCGTCGGCACCATCGACACAACCACGACCATAGAGGTCACTCCCGGGGCGGTCCACCATATAGTGGTTGCGCCTGCGACCCCTGCGGATATCACGGCTGATGAGACGCTTCAGTTCTCGGCAACAGGATACGACCAGCATAACAACCTGATACCTGACGTGGTGTTCACCTGGACCTCCAACGATACCGACGCCACATGGGATGCTACTGGTTTGTTCAACGGCACCACCGTAGGCACCTGGTCGATCACTGCCACCAGTGGTTCTATCACTGGAACGGTCACGATCACCGTGACCGCTGGCGCTGCCTCCTCCGTTGTCCTTGCATCGGCTGGCGCTGTGACCACCATGAAGCTCAGTGATGGAACACTCCAGTTCACCGCCGAGGCCTTCGACGAGGACGGTAACCCAGTAGATGGCACATTCACCTGGACCCTTGATCCAAGCACCGGTGGCACCATAGTTAATGGTCTCTTCACGCCCACCCAGGGAGGAGAGTTCACCATAACCGTGACCGGACCCGACGGTGTGACAGAGACATTCACCATCACGGTGGACGATGATGTCGACGACATCGGAGACGACACAGGCGGCTTCCTCCAGGATTACTGGTGGTTGTTGCTCCTCTTGATAATCATCATCGTCGTGGTACTCCTGCTCATCCTTGGCAAGAAGAAGGAAGAGGAAGAGGAAGAGCCCGTGGAAGAGGAAGTGGCTCCTGTCGAGGGAGAAGGTGGCGAGGAAGAAGAGGAAGAGGCTGAGGAAGGCGAGTGCCCGACCTGTGGAGCCACTATCCCCATGAACGTCACCGTGTGCCCCGAGTGCGGCGAGGTCTTCGAAGAGGAAGAAGAGCTGCCTGTGGAAGAGGGCGAAGAAGTCGCGGAAGAGACTGGTGAGGAAGAGGCCGTTGAAGAGGGCGAAGAGCCTGTGGAAGAGGGCGAAGAGCCTGTGGAAGAGGGCGAAGAGCCTGTGGAAGAGGGCGAAGAGACACCCGATGAGCCCACAGAGGCACCTGAGGAGACCGTGGAAGAAGCTCCCGAGACCGAGACCATAGAAGAGGAGATCATCGCCGAGGCTTCCCCAGAGACCCCTGCCGAGCCCGAACCTGTGGAGACGACTGAGACCACCGAGACGCCCGAGACCGGGACGGAGGAACAACCACCGGTGTAGGCTCTTCCAGCAGGATATCGAAGCCAACTAACACTCTTTCCTTTTTTCTTTTTTTTTTCTTCTGAGCAGAAGCTCATCGCCTATTCAGGGGAGAATATAAATAGGACCCTGGAGCATGTAGAATCATAGGATGATGTGTAGATGAAAGGAGTGTCCGATCCAGGTAGAAGATGGCTCGCTTTCGCTCTGTGCCTAGTTTTTCTATCGTCCATGTGGGTGGGCCCACCCATGGCCGTGGGAGGAGGGGGGGCGACCCGTGGGGGTAGTAGCTCCGACCTCCCTGGGAATGTTACTGTCGGCGGGTTGAGCAGTGTGGACGCTTACATCATCTGGACGACCATGGCCGCGGTGAATGGGAGTGTGATCTACGGCCTTTTGCCTTCGGTGTTGGACCGTGTTGCCTATGATTCCCGGGGAGAGGGCACCTTGGATACTACGCACATCTGTCATCTGACCCTGGAGGCCAATACCACGTTCTATTACAAGCTCGTGTCCAACGGGACCGTGTATGGCCATGTGCCGGATAGTTTGAAGGCCTCTGATACGGGGGAGCCATGGAGCTTAACCGCTTTTCAGACCGTGGACCTCTATGGCAGCTTTCCTTTCATAGTGGAGTTCTGTGTGAACACCAGCGACGGAAAGGCGGCCAATGGCGTTCTCGGCACTTTCTATTTCGAGCGGGATGGGCATTGGTCCATGTTTGCTGTGGGCATTTCCGACAGCAAGGGGCTTATCGCACATGACACAGGAGGGAACCCATATAGGAGGAACGGGAGCATACGGCTGAACCTGGCTGTGTTGAGGCTCACGGGTGGGACACTGTACGAGCATCAGGTTGGGGACAGGATACATTTCAGATTGAACGGAGGGGTCAGAGGGGTATACCCGTCCTCCACGACATGGGACGACAGCAGCACTATCCCCGCTGGCTTTGACATCTGGCTCGGCAACTTCACCCTTGTCGCTCCTGACCCTGTCCTTGACACCACGCCTCCTCTGCCACCCACTCTGGTGGACCTGCAGCCAGACTGGAGAGGCCTCGACCTCTCGTGGCTGCCCTCGCCCTCCACGGACCTGGGCGGCTATGCCATATATGCGTATGATCCCGCCGCGGGCTTCGATGCCGGCAACCCCCTGTTCATGCTTCCCTCGTCTGCGACCAGGTGGAACCACACCAGGGCCATGGAGAACAAGGACAATGTGGTGTATATGGTGAGAGCCTATGACACGAGCTATAATCTGGAGGGGAATGGGCAGTGGCTGGCCAAATCCTGTCACTATTTCCAGTTGGGATGGAACCTAGTGAACATGCCGTTGAACCGGACCGACCTGCTCGTTGGGGATCTGGCCGTCATGCTCTCGGCAGAGGGGATAGACGTTGCCATTGTATCCGCATGGGGGCCGGGAGGATGGGACAGTTGGATATCGATCCTGCCCTGGATCAACAACTACAGCATAGAGCCAGGGAAGGCGATGTTCATACAGGTGAAGAGTGAGGGATGGTGGATCCCCGAAGGAGAGTTGGTTACCCGCCCCCTCGCCCAAGACATAGATAGAGGATGGAACGCCATAGCCGCGCCCCGTCATTCCTGGGCGACACAGAAGGCTAGCGACATAGAGGCCCAGGTGAACGCCCAGGTGGGGGCTGATACCGTTGTGTATGTGATCAATTGGACGGGGAGCGATTGGGAATATTATCACAAGGGAACGGGGACGGATTTCTCCCTGGACGATGTGAGACACATGCCTGTTGGGAATGTGAGGGGATGGTTCCTCTGCGCCAACAAGAGCGGCACGTGGAATGTCCGCGGCGACCTGGACCATGTGGAGGTGGAACCCGTTTCCGCCGTCATGAGCCCGGGTGAGCAGCAGCAGTTCGTGGTCACATCCTATGACGTGCTGGGCAACGTGATACCGAATGGGGAGATGACATTTTGGTGGCGCAACCCAACGGGCAGCAGAGGAAGCCTGAGTGATACGGCCATTCCCGACCCCATCTACACCGCAGGCACGATCAATTACACTCTTGAAGTGTTCGTGACCGAGACGGCCACAGGCATCGTGGAGAGATGCGTAGCACCGGTCACCATAGGATAGGCCGTCAAAGGCACAACATAAAAATACCACGGTCATTGTTAGCTACACCAGGAGAACATAGGATGAGTCCCCGCACGGAGAACAGAGGGAGCAAAGCGTCGAGAAGGACGGTGCCGATCTTCCTAGCTTTGGTGATGTTATCTGCGTCGTTCTCCGCCGCTAGCACCCTAGCACTGGGAGAACATGGCCATACTCGGTCCCCGACGTTGGCTCCTCCCGGGAATGTGACAGTGGGTGGTATCAGCAATGTGGATGCCTATGTGACCTGGACAACCGAGGAGAAAGTAGAGGGCAGCATCGTATACGGCCTCTCCCCCGATACGCTGGATCACAGTGTGGGTGACATGAGAGGAGAGGTGGAGGACACCACCCACATATGCCATTTGGGCGAGGGCATAGAAGCGAATGCCACGGTATATTATAGATTGATCTCGGACGGCATGTTATATGGCCATGAGTCGGGGGGGAATGGCTCCGCTTCCCCGGGGATCCCATGGGACTTCACAGCCTTCCAGTGGATAGACAACAGGGGTAATTTTCCTTATATCGTGGAGTTGTGCGTCGACTATCCCGACGGGATGGCGGCCAATGACGTGTTGTGCCAGATGTATTTCGAGCGCACGGGCATCAGGTCCACCTTGGCAGTGGCATTATCCGACCACCTTGGAATGAAGAACGATACGGGAGGCAGGCGGAACGGGAGCATTCGCATCAACGTGGGCGGCCTTCGGGCCGAGGACGGCACCCATTTTGGATACCAGGCCGATGATAAGATATACTTCCGTTTGAACGGGGGACACAGAGGGCTGTACCCGTTGGCAGGATGGGATGAGAGCCAGGTGGTCGGCTCCGGGATGGATACTTTCCTGGGCACGTTCACACTATCGGACCGGAAGCCGCCGCTCATAGTCCATGAAGAAGTGGGAGAAGGAGTAGT